>DASXEF010000283.1:0-18586 GCA_036490255.1 Kofleriaceae bacterium | reverse complement strand
CGATCATCCGTTCCAGATCGAAGAGTTTCGCGCGCCGGCCTATGCGGTCGAGCTCACCGACGACGTGCTCGGCGGCGGCACGATGCCGCTCGTGCTCGGCGAAGCGGTCGAGCTGCGCGCCGACGCGCACTATTACGGCGGCGGCGGCCTGCGCGGCGCGACGATCACGTGGGACGGCCATCTGCGCGCGGCATCGTATCGGCCGATCGGCTTCGACGACTTCAGCTTCACGCCGGTGCGCCGCCAGGCGAGCACGCAGCCCGACGTTCACGCCGAAGCGCGGCTCGGCACGGCGTCGAGCTCGAATGCGCTGCTCGGCATCGCCGCGCTGCCCGCGGGTGTGCCGAGCTTGCTCCAGGTCGACGCGACCGTCGTCGATGTCGATCGCCAGACCGTGCGCGCGACGTCGCACGCGATCGTCGTTCATCCGGCGGCAGACTACGTCGGGCTGAAGATGAAGGACGGCTCGGTCGACACGATCGAAGCGGTGGTCGTCGATCTCGATAACCACGCGGTCGCCGGCGCCGCGATCGACATCGAATTCGCCGGCATGTTGCCGAGCGAGCGCTGGCGCGGCGATCCGATCATCCGCGACACGCAGCACTGTCGCGCGACGAGCGCGAAGGCGCCGGTCGAGTGCTCGTTCAAGCCCGCCGACAAGCTGATCTACTTCGCGACCGCACACATCGCCGATTCACGCGGCCGGCCGAACACGGCGCGCATCGAGGTGCCGCTGTGGAACCCGGCCGTGCACGACGCGCTTACGTTGAGCGCCGACAAGAAGTCGTATCGCGCCGGCGAGATCGCGAAGCTCACGATCACGTCCGAGCTCGTGCCGAGCCGCGCGGTCGTGACGTACGCGCGGCAGGGCGTGATCGCCGAGCGCGCGGTGACGCTCGACAAGCCCGAGACGGTGATCGACGTGCCGATCGACGTCGCGTATCTCGAGAACGTCCACGTGCTCGTCGATCGCTTCGCGAAACGCGCCGAGATGATCGAGCCACAGGCGAGCACCGATCCGTTGCCGCAACACGACGAGGCGACGATCGATCTCGCGATCGACAAGCGCGGCTCGCAGCTCGACGTCACGGCGACGCCCGACAAGCCGATCGTCGGTCCAGGCGAGCAGGCGAGGTTCGACGTGACCGTGGCGCGCGACGGTAAGCCGGTCGCCGGCGCCGAGGTCGCGCTGTTCGTCGTCGACGAAGCGATCCTCGCGCTTTCGGGCGCGCATCACGACGATCCGCTCGAGCCGTTCTATCGCGTCGTCGACGATGGGACGACGGTGGCTTCGAGCTTCGAGCTCGTGCGCGACGCCGGCGTCGACGTGATCGCGCCGCCGGGCTACATCCGCACCGATCTCAACTTCGGCACGATCGGCCACGGCTCGGGCACCGGTTCGGGCTATGGCGTCGGCGGTGGTGCCGGCGGCATGGCCGGAGGTAGCTCGACGAGCCCGCCGGCGTTCATCAAGTCGCGCAAAGATTTCCGTGCGACCGCCGTGTGGGCGCCGAAGCTCGTCACCGATGCAGCCGGTCGCGCGCACGTCAGCGTCGCGATGCCGGATAGCCTCACGCGCTATCGCGTCGTCGCGCTCGTCGCGAAGGGCGCGTATTACTACGGCAAGGCCGAAGGCGCGATCGCGACGCGGCGCGAGGTCAACGCGCGCATCGTCGCGCCGCGATTCCTGACGCAAGGCGATGCATTCGAGCTGCCGATCGTCGTGCAGAACCAAGGCGCCGAAGCCCGCACGATCGACGTGGTCGCGCGCGCCGCGAACTTGCAGCTCGACGGCGGTGCCGGCAAGCGCGTGACGTTGCAGGCCGGCCAGCGCGCCGAGGTTCGTTTCGCGTTTCGCACGCTGGCGCGCGGCACGTCCGCGATCGAGACCGCGATCGTTGCGGGCAGCCAGACCGACAGCTCGACGATCGAGCTCCCGGTCTACGAGCCGGCGACGACGGAGAGCTTCGCGAGCTACGGCGTCGTCGATGCGGGCCCGGTGTTCCAGCGGCTCGACGTGCCGGCCGACATCTATCGCGACGTCGGCGGCGTCGAAGCCGAGCTGTCGTCGACGCAGCTGCAATCGCTGACCGATGCGTACTGGTATCTGCAGGCGTATCCGTACGAGTGCGCCGAGCAGCGCTCGAGCCGCATGCTCGCGACCGCGGCGATGGCCGGCGTGCTCGATGCGTTCGCCGTGCCGGATCGGCCGTCCAAAGCCGAGCTCGCCGAGCAACACGCGAAAGACGTCGGCAAGCTGCTCGCCGATCAGCTGCCCGACGGCAGCTGGGGCTACTGGCCCGGCGTGCCGTCGGATCCGTTCGTCACCGCGCAGGTCATGCAAGCGCTCGCGCACGACAAGCTGGCCGACGCCGCGGTCGCGAAGGCGCGCACGTTCGTCATCGCGACGCTGGCGAAGACGTTCGCCCAGCTCGCGGCGCGCGGCGATGAACGCGAGCGCGACACGATCGCGTACGAGGTCACGCTCGCGGCGACGGCGATGTCGGCGCTCGCGAACGTCGGCGTCGACGAGGTCGCGAACGCGCGCCGCTTGAATGGCGAAGCGACGCGCCTCGCGACGTATCCGATCGATGCAAAGGCGCGCCTGCTCGCGATCGTCGCGGGCAAGGCCGGCGCGAAGCCGCTACGCGCGCAGCTCGTGCGCGAGCTCCTCGGTGCGACGCGTGAAACCGCGGCGGGCGCGTCGGTCGACGAGAGCTACGCGCACTCGCTCGCGCCGTCGTTGCCGTCGATCCATCGCACGACCGCGCTCGTGCTCGACGCGTTGATTCGCGAGGTCCCGAAAGAGCCGATGATCGAGAAGCTCGCGCGCGGCTTGCTCGGCGAGCAGCGCGGCGGTCGCTGGCGCACGACGCAGGAAAACCTCGTCGTGATGCAGGCGATGCGGCGCTACTTCGACACCTACGAAGCCGTCGCGCCGAATTTCGCCGGCAAGCTCTGGCTCGGCGATGCCGCGTATGCCGAGCACGCATTTGTCGGCCACACGATGGAGCGCGCCGACGCCGCGCTCGACTGGTCGGCGCTCGCGCCCGGCTCGCATCACGATCTCGCGTTCGCGAAGACCGGACCGGGACGCATGTATTACCGGATCGGCATCACGTACGCGCCGGCGAAGTCCAAGCTCGCCGCGCTCGATGCCGGCTTCATCGTGCGCCGTGAGTACGAAGCGATCGACGATCCGAACGATGTCGTGAAGACCGCCGACGGCTGGACGATCCGGCTCGGCGCGCGCGTGCGCGTCGTGATCGAAGCATCATCGACGACGCCGAACGATAGCGTCGCGCTCGTCGATCCGATGCCGGCCGGGCTCGAAGGTGTCAACACGCACCTCGCGATGGCGGAGCGCGGTGCCGCAGGCGTGATCGACTCGGCGTGGCGCTACGTCGAGATGCGCGACGAGCGCGCCGAAGCGTTCGCGCTCGCGCTCGCGCCGGGTGTGCATCGCTTCGCGTACACCGCGCGCGCGACGACGCCGGGCGTGTTCGTTGCTGCGCCGGCGAAAGCCGAAGATATGTACGAGCCGGAGACGTTCGGTCGCAGCGCGAGCGAAGCCGTGACTATTCGATAGTGACGGTGCCCGAGCGCGGCGTCGGATTCGTCGGCGTGCCGTCCGGCGCACACGATTCGATGTGATCGACGTACGTGTACGTGAAGTGATCGCCGGCGGGGATGAACACTTCGTTCGCGACCCAGTGACAGCCGTAGACCGTCGCGCGGATCTCGAACTCCATCGGAGTCAGATTCGACGGATCGATGTTTTCCCAGAAGTCGTTCGAGTTGAGCTCGAACTCGCTGAGATAGATCGCGCGCGTCGCCGGCAGCGAATTCGCGTGGAGCACGAGCTTGTGCAGTCCGACGCGATCGTGATGGCGCGCGTGATGACAATGACCGCGTGGCGCGAACGCGGCGATCGCCGCGAACAGACCAGCTGCGACCGTGAGCTTGAGAAGCGGAGCTTCGACAGCAAGCATTGCTAGATCGTACGCGACGCCGCCGCCGACGCCAGGCATTCTTGCGAGTGGTACAGTGATGTCGCGGATGCGATGTGCGCTGGTCCTGATCGCCGCTTGCGGCGGGAGCGGCACGATGGCCGTCGATCCGGCGCGACCCGCCGCCGATCCGGCGCCGTGCAGCGAGGTCGCCGCACACGAGCTGCAGGTGACCAGCTTCTTGCCGGCCGCGACGAAGCTCGCGATCGAGTCGAGGTGCCGCGACGACCAGTGGTCGGTTGACGCGCGGCGTTGCATCGTGACCGCGACGGGCTTCGACGAGATGTCGGCGTGCTATGACAAGCTCACATCGGCGCAACGCACCGCGTTTCAGCACGTGTTGCGCGGCTCCGACAACCTGCCCGATACCGCGCCGGCGCCACAACCCGAGTTGCTGAAGTAGCAACAGTCCAGGTCAATGGTGCAGGATTGCCGACGACACTCGACGTGACCATCCTCACCTGACCATGGCGACTTCACCAATTCTGGCGGTCGCGCCCCTCGGCGCCCAATGGCCGACGCTCGACCCATTTCTGTTTTGCGCCCACCACGACGATCAGTATCCGGCCGGCAACGACCAGCTCGGTCCGGCGGCGTCGCTCGCCGGCCGCGATCTCGGCCAAGACTTCGCCGGCAAAGACGGCTGGCGCATGTACCACGGCGAGACCGTGCCCGGCTTTCCGCAGCACCCGCACCGCGGGTTCGAGACGGTCACGATCGTTCGCAGCGGCCTCATCGATCACTCCGACTCGCTCGGCGCGACCGCGCGGTTCGGCCACGGCGACGTGCAGTGGCTGACCGCGGGCAAGGGGATCTCGCACTGCGAGATGTTCCCACTCGTCAACGCGGCGCAGCCGAACCCGGCCGAGCTGTTCCAGATCTGGCTCAACCTGCCGGCGAAGGACAAGCTCGTCGAGCCGCACTTCACGATGTTCTGGGATCGCACGATCCCGCGCGTCGAGACGCCCGGCGCGATCGTGCGCGTGATCGCCGGCTCGCTCGACAAGACGCAGCCGCCGACTCCGCCGCCGAGCTCGTGGGCATCGCGCGCCGAGTCCGATCTCGGAATCTGGACGATCAAGCTGCAACCCGGCGCGAGCTTCACGTTGCCGCCCGCGCATCCGACGTCGAATCGGGTGCTCTATCTCTTCCGCGGCGAGGCGACGATCGCCGATCAGAAGATCGGGGCGAACCACGGCGTGCAGGTGAAACCCGACGTCGCGATCGCGATCACCGCGTCGAGCGAGACCGAGATCCTCGTGCTCCAAGGCAAGCCGATCGGCGAGCCGGTCGCGCAGCACGGCCCGTTCGTGATGAACACGCGGCAGGAGATCGAGCAAGCGTTCGCGGATTATCAGCGCACGCGCTTCGGCGGCTGGCCGTGGTCGAAAGATGATCCGGTGCATCCGCGCGACGAGGGTCGTTTTGCCAAGCATGCCGATGGCCGGATCGAGCGCGCCTGATGGCTGATCGCGAGTTTCTCGCGACTCGTCTGCGCTGGGTCTTTCGAACGTCCGGCGGCTCGGGTGTCGAAACTGCCCCAGTCGAAGAGCTCGAGCCGGCGCGGCGCGATGCACTGCTCGCCGCCGCGAAGCCAACTGCGGACGACCTCTTGGTGATCGGCTACTACCGCGACGAAGCCCATTGGTTGTTGTTGACGCTGGATTCGCTGCGCGCCCAACACGCGGGTCGTCGCATCGAGATCGCGACGCGCGATATCGCGACGGCCAGATTCTCCGACGCCAGCGGCAAGCGGGCCGGCGTTCCAGACGCCACACTCGAGGTCGTGTTGACCGACCGGACCACGATCGTGGTCGGGATCGAGAGCGGTGCTCCGCTGGTCGGCATGTTGAACGTGCTGAAGCGAATCCTGTAGACGTACCGGCCTGCGACACGCCGCGGTCGCAGATCGTTCGTCCACCGCCGTGATACAGCACTCGTCATGAAACGGGCGCTCGCACTTTGTCTACTAGTCGCTTGTAGCAAGCACGATCAACCGCCGCCGCCGAAGCCGGCGCCGGCTCCGACACCGACCGAAGTCGGATCGGGCTCGGCGATGGCGACCGCGCCGACGCCGAAAGCGAATCCAAACCCGATCGACACCGCCGGCATGGATACGTCGGTGAAGCCGGGCGACGATTTCTTCAAGTACGCGAACGGCAGCTGGCTCGCGAAGACCGAGATCCCGGCCGACAAAGGCGCGTGGGGCGCCGGCGGCGAGATCGCCGAGCTGACCGACAAGCGCAACGCCGAGCTGATCAAGGACGCGGCGAAGAACGCGCCGCCGGGCAGCGATGCGCGCCGCGTCGGCGACTACTACTCGACGTTCATGGACGAAGCGACGATCGAGTCGAAGGGACTCACGCCGCTGCAGCCACAGCTCGACGCGATCGCGGCGATCAAAGATGCGAAGGGCCTCGCGACCGCGCTCGGCCAATCGATTCGCTCCGACGTCGACGTGCTCAACGCGACGAACCTCTACACCGCGAACGTCTTCGGCTTGTGGATCGCGCAGGATCTCGACGATCCGTCGCGCTACGTGCCGTTCGTGTTGCAGGGCGGCCTCGGCATGCCGGACCGCGACTACTACTTGGATCCGTCGCCGAAGATGGCCGAGATCCGCACCAAGTATCTCGCGCACGTCACGAAGATGCTCGACCTGTTGAAGGTCGCCGATTCGGCCGCAAAGGCGAAGCGCATCGTCGCGCTCGAGACTGCGATCGCGAAGGCGCACGGCGCACGCGTCGATTCGGAAGACGTCCACAAGGGCGACAACCACTGGAAGCGCGCCGATCTGACGGCAAAGGCGCCGGGCCTCGATTGGCCGACGTTCCTCGAAGCGGCCGGCCTCGGCGCCGTCAACGACTTCGTGATCTGGCAGCCGAAGGGAATCATCGGCATCTCGGCGCAAGTCGCCGCGACGCCGCTCGACGTCTGGAAGGACTACCTGACGCTGCACGCGGTCGAGCATGCAGCGTCGTTCTTGCCGAAGGCGTTCGTCGACGAGACGTTCGCGTTCTACGCCGGCGTGCTCGCCGGTGTGCCGCAGATCAGCGAGCGCTGGAAACGAGGCGTGAGAGTCACGAACGCCGCGCTCGACATGGCCGTCGGCAAGCTCTACGTCGACAAGTACTTCCCGCCCGCCGAGAAGGCGCGCGCCGAAGCGATGGTCAAGAACCTGATCGCGGCGATGGGCGCGCGCATCGATCACCTCGATTGGATGGCGCCGGCGACGAAGGAAAAGGCGAAGGCCAAGCTCGCCGTGCTCAAAGTCGGCGTCGGCTATCCCGATCAATGGCGCGATTACAGCTCGCTGCAGATCGTCGCCGGTGATGCGCTCGGCAACGCGCAGCGCGCCGAGCAGTTCGACCTGCAGCGCAACCTCGCCAAGCTCGGCAAGCCGGTCGATCGCAGCGAGTGGGTGATGCCGCCGCAGCTCGTCAACGCGGTCAACTGCCCGGCGATGAACGCGCTCAACTTCCCCGCCGCGATCTTGCAAGGTGTGTTCTTCGATCCGACGCGGCCCGAGTCGATGGACTACGGCGCCACCGGTGCCGTGATCGGTCACGAGATCAGCCACAGCTTCGACGATCAAGGCGCGATGTTCGACGCGACCGGCAAGATGGCGAACTGGTGGACGCCCGACGACCTCAAGCACTTCCAGGCCGCCGGCGCGCGGCTCGCGGCGCAGTTCGACAAGTACAAGCCGTTCCCCGACATTCACGTCAACGGCAAGCAGACGCTGAGCGAGAACATCGCCGACATCGCCGGTCTCTACGACGCCTACGACGCGTATCGCGCGTCGCTCGCCGGTAAAGAGCCGCCGACGGTGCAGGGCTTCACCGGCGATCAGCAGTTCTTCATCAGCTTCGCGCAGGCGTGGCGCGGCAAGATGCGCGAGCCGTTGCTCCGCCAGGTCGTGATCACCGACGGTCACGCGCCGTCGGAATATCGCGCCGATACCGTGCGCAACATGGATGCCTGGTACGGCGCGTTCAGCGTCAAAGACGGCGCGCTCTTCCTGGCGCCCGCGGATCGCGCGAAGATCTGGTAATGCACGTGCTCGTCGATCTCGCGGATCCGCGGCTCAGCCGCGAGATCGTCGAGATCCTCGAGCGCGCCGGTCATGCGATCGTTCGTGGCCAGGCGTTCGACGTCGCGCTCGTCGGCACCGCCGAGGTCGCCGCGAAGCTGCGCAAGACCAAGCCGGCCGCGGCGATCATCGTCGTCACGAAGCTCGGCGACGTACCCGCGCGGATTCGCGCGCTCGATGCCGGCGCTGACGACGCGTTCGATGCCGGCTTCGCGCCGTCGCAGATGGTCGCGCGGGTCGGTGCGGTCGGCCGGCGCGCCGCGTTGACGCCGGCGCCGATCGAGCGCGTCGAGATCGTGGGCTGCACGATCGATCTGTCGGCGGCAACCGCGACGCGCGACGGCGCGACCACGGCGCTGACCACGCGCGAAGTCGAGCTCGTGCGCTGGCTCTCGGCGAGGCCGGGCCAGATCGCGTCGCGCGGCGAGCTGCTGCAGCACGTGTGGCGCGTGTCGCCGGCGAGCGAGACCCGCGCGGTCGATGTCGCGATCGCGGCGCTGCGCCAGAAGCTCGGGCCCGATGTCATCGTGTCGGTGCGCGGCGCCGGCTATCGCTGGGGCTAACTCTTACAAACGGCTTACGTTCCCGCGCCTAGCCTGATTGCATGAAGAACTTTCCGTCGGCGGAGCTCGATCGTCGCTATCACCAGTTCGCCGCGCACACGACGCTGCTGTATTGGTTCACCGATCTCGACGCCGCGCTCGTCGAAGCGCGCCGCACGAAGCGGCCGGTGTTATCGCTGCGCTTGCTCGGCCGGCTCGACGAAGAGCACTCGTGCGCGAACAGTCGCCTGTTTCGCACGATGCTGTACCCCGAGCCGCGCATCAATCGCGTGCTGCGCGAGCGCTACGTGTTGCACTGGCAATCGCTGCGGCCGGTGCCGAAGCTGACGATCGATTTCGGCGACGGCCGTCGCGCGACCACGACGATCGCCGGCAACAGCGTGCACCTGATCCTCGACGGCACCGGCCGGCCGCTCGACGCATTGCCGGGCATGTTCTCGCCCGATGCGTTCTTGAGCTTGCTACTCGGCGAGCACGCGACGGGTGGCGCCGCCGAGCCCACGCGGGCCGTCGTCGCGAGCCGGATCGCGGCGAGCAAGCACGTGATGGAGACGCCGCTGTTGCGCGCGCTCGGCCAGGACACGCAAGACAACTTCGCACTCCACGCGCGAATTCGCGCCGCGCTCGCGCACTACAAATGGACCGCCGATCAGCTCGTCGAGTGGATCTATCGCGAGCTGTTCGCGATGCCGCTCGACGACGCGACGCTCGGCCTCGTCGTCGCAGGCTTTAGTGGATGACGATGCCGCGCGGCAGCGCGAGCGATGCGTCGTTCGCGATCGCCTGCGATTCGTTGATCCGCAGCCGGACCAGGTTCGCGAGCGCATCGTCGTCGACGAGCGTGCCGCGCTCGGGAATGTTTACACCGTTCACACCGAGCTCGGGCGCGAACACGAGCGCGGCGCCTTGGCCGTTGTAGCCGAGCTGCACGAGCATCTCCGGCTCGTACTTCACGCACTCTTTCGCGCAGCAGAAGAACGGCGCGGTCACGCGATAGAAGCCTTCGGCCGGCAGCGGCTTGAGCGCGCTCGCGTCGAATTCGCTCGGTGCCGTCGTGCCGCGGCCGCCGAACTTCGCGCGGTTGTTCGCCCACGATTCGGGAAAGTAAAAGCCGGGGCCGGGATCGCCGTGGTTGTGAAAGTAGACGAGGCGACCGGCGGGAATGCCGGCGACGGTCGCGACGGTGCGATAGAGGCCGCAGTCGGGGAGCTTGGTCATGGCTTGGTGCGTGAGCGTAGCTTGCGCCGGGCCGCGAGGTAGCGCGGCGACGCAGCGAGCTTGACGAGATGTCGCGCCGCCGTGGCGCCACCCGCGTGGCTGATCGCGACGCCGATGTCGCCGCACGCGAGCAAGCCGGAGCGATCGGCCGCGCGCTCGCACGCCGCGACATATGCCGACGTGTCGAAGTTGTCGATGCCGGCGAGTCGATCGGCGAGTCGCCGGCGCAACAACAGCGGCACCGCACCTTTGAGCCGTTCGGCATCGGCGGCGACGGCGGAATCGGGCGGCGCCGTCGGTTTGCCGAACGCGTGCACGAGCCCGGCGACGAACCTGCCGAACACGGCGGGCGTCGAGCCGGCTGCGAACACGCGGCGCGTGCGGGCGAGCTCGACGACGCGGCCGAGCTTGAACCGCAGCTCGGCGTCTTGACCGACATCCGCGTCGCTCTGCGATTGCGCGCGAACGCTCGCTAGCCGTGGGCCGATCACGACCACGGGCGGCGCCGCGAGCAACACGCGAAGATCCGGGCCGCGCTCGGTCGCGTAGAGCAGCGTTTGCGGGCCGCCGAGCGCATTCGCGATCTGCGGATACAGCGCCGCCGCCGCCGCGCTCGTCCCCGAAGCGACGCGTCGCGCGTTCGCAAGATCCGCGCGTTCGAGCGAGCTGCGGGCGTCAGGCACGATCAATTGCAGCGCTTCGCCGACGAGCTCGAGGATATCGGCGAGCGCGCCGTCGCTCGGATCGTCGACCAGCTCTTTGCGCGTGACGTCGTCGAGCGATGCGGCGTACGCCTCGTCGGAAGCCATCGGCTTTTGCGGATGCTCGGCGAGCCATTGCTCGTCGGCGCGCGTCAAGCGAACGCCGAGCACGCGCGCGAGCTCGAACCCTGCGCGTGCGGCTTCCGGATCACTTGCGCCGCGCGCGAAGCGGATGATGTCGTCGGGGTTTTGCTCGGCTTCGACCAGCGCGATCAGCGACGACGTCTCTTCGCGCCCCGACGTGCTCGCGAGCTCGACGATGCCGCGCCGCGCCGCGAGCGCTCCGTCGGAATCGGGCGCGGTCGCGACCGCGCGTTGATACGCGGCAAGCGCCCACGGCTCGTTCTTGCGCCCGCGTTCGGCGTCGCCGAGCCGCCGCCACAGATCGGCGCGGCGCGGATCGCCGTCGGTGTCGTCCCACGCCGCCAGAGCGCGTCGCAGCCAGCGCGCGGCGTTCTCGTGATCGCCGGCGGCGAGCGCGATGCGGCTGGCGCACGATACGGCGTCGACATCGAGCGGATAGCGCGCGACGAGCTCGCTCGCGAGATCGCGTGCACGCACGAGCTCGCCGCCCAGCGCGAACGCGTCGATCGCTTCTTCGGAGAATGCTTTGCGCACGGCGTCGTCGCGCTCGATCGCCGCGAGTAACGCCAGCGTCGCGCCGCGTTCGGCGCCGGCGCCGCGCTTGCGCTGCACCGCGAGCAGCTTGTGCAGCACCGGCGCGTGGCCCGAGCGTGCGACCCTCGTCCAGCACGCCTCGGCGCGCGCGGGATCGCCGAGCACGTCGATCGCGAGATCACCGAGCGCGTCGAACAGGCGCAGGCGATCGGCGGGATCGATCATCGCGTCGGCTTCGCGCTCGAGCCGGTCGGCGGCGAGCGCGGTGTCGCCTTTCTCGAGCGCGAGCTCGGCGAGTGCGTGCCACGCCTTCGCGCATTTCGGATCGACACGCACGGCGGCTTCGTAGTGCTTCGTCGCATTCGCCGGGCGCAGCGCGCGCGCTTCTGCGATCGCAGCGTGCACGAGCCCGGCCCCGACGGCCGTCGCGTGACGCGCGGCTTCTGCGTGATCGGCGAGCCCGCCGAGGTGAATCGCGGCTTCGCGCCACAGCTTGCGCGCGAAGCAGCTCTCGCCGAGCGCGAGCGTGATCGGCAACGCCTTGCGATCGAGCCGATGCGCTTCGTGCAGCAGCTGATGCGCCTCGTCTTGGTCGCGCTCGTCGTTGGGCAGCAGCTGCGCGACGCGGAAGACGAGCCGCGCGAGATCTTCGGGCACCGCGTCGTCGGGCGCCGACGCGAGCGCGTCGCGCAGCACGGCGACGGCCGCCGCGGGTTGCACGAGATCGGCGAGCGCGAGCGCGGCGGCGACGCTGTACGGCTGCGAGCCGAGCAGCGAGCGCAGGCGATGCTCGGCGCCCTCGCGATCGCCGGCTTCGGCGGCTTGCTCCGCGCGCGCGACGCCCTGCGCGACGCGGACGTCGTCGAGCTGGCGCGCGAGCTCGCGATCGCCGGGCTGATCATCGACCGCGCGTTCGAGCGCTTTCACGGCCTGCGTGTGATAGCCGACGTTCGACGCGCGCTTCGCCGCGTGCGCGATCATCGGCCCGCGATTGGGCTCGCGCGCCGGCAGCGCGGTCGCGTAACGCAACAGCGCATCGGCGTGAACGCGCGCATCGCCGGAGCGCGCCGCTTGCGATGCGAACCGCTCGAGCGCGGGCAAATACTCCGGCGACGTGACGAGCAGCTCGCGCAACACCGCGTGCGATCCGGCTTCGTCCTCGCACGCGTCCTCGAGGATCGTCGCGAGCCGCAGTCGCAGCGCGGCAACGTCGAGCTCCGGCGCGCCGCGTTCGAGCGCTTCGGCGACGCGCGCCGCGATGATGTCGGCGGCCTCGCGACCTTGGCCACCTTTCGCGAGCATCTCGGCGTAATCGACGAGGCCGCTGATGTTGTCGGGGGCGTGTTGCGACGCCTCTGCAACGAGCTCGGCGGCGGCGCGCGATTCGCCCGCTTGCTCGAGCGCGCGTGCCTGACCGCGCAGCAGCGCCGCTTTGTCGACGCCGCTCGGCGAATGTCGGGCGAGCTCGCCGCGCACCCACGCGACGTCGCGCCAGCGGCCGAGCTGCGACAGCACGTCGTCGAGTGCGCGCCACGCGTCGAGGTCGCTCGGCTTGCGCTCGACGATCACGTGATACACGCGCGCCGCGTGCTCGAGCCGGCCGTTGTCGCGATAGAGCTTGCCGGCCGCGCGCAGCGCCGCACGCGCACGGTCGTCTTTCGCGAGCTCGGCGACCTGCTCGAACGCCGCGGCCGCTTTCTGCCACGCGCCGGCACGCCAATACAATTTCGCGATCCGATCGCGATGCTCGACGACATCGGGCTCGAGCTCGACGAGCGCTTCCATCGCGTGGATCGTCTCGATCGGCTGATCGAGGTTCTCGCGCACGTCGGCGAGCTCTTCGAAGAACGCCGCCGCGACGTCGGGCCGCTTCGCCGACGTCGATTCGTCGGCGAGCAACAGCGCCAGCTGCTCCCACGCACCCTGATCCGCCGCGAGCGCCCGCAAGCGCCGGCGCATTTCGGGATCGCGAGGGGCCTTTTTGATCTGCGCGATCGCGCCGCGCATCTGCGCGATCGGATCGGCGACGTCGGTTCGCGGCAAGCGCTGCCAGCGATGCGTACCATCGTCTTCGGACACTGCCGCCGCAGTCTACATCGGCAAACACGGTCTGCGCGCTAACCGATTCTCGACGATGCGATACGTCGATGCGTCGTGGCTAGCCGCGTTAAGCTCGCGGCTTATGACCAGCGAGCCCGAATCGCCCACCATCAAGGTCGCGATCACCGGCGAAGAAGATCAAGGTGGTGACCGGCCCGAGACGGCCGAGCACACCCTGATCGGGGGCCGCTATCGCATCGGCCGGCGTATCGGCAAGGGCGGCATGGGCGAGGTGATGGCTGCACGTGACGAGCAAGTCGGCCGCGACGTCGCGATCAAGCGGATGCGCTCGGCGAACCCGAGCCCGCGCTCGGTCGCGCGGTTCCTGCGCGAAGCCTCGGTGCAGGGCCGGCTCGAGCACCCGGCGATCGTGCCGGTCCACGAGATCGGCCGCGACGGCGACGGCCTGCCGTACTTCGTGATGAAGAAGCTCTCGGCGAGCTCGCTCGTGCAGATCCTCGCCGACAAGCGCCCGCTGCAAGACGTGCTGCGCGCGTTCACCGACGTCTGCCTGGCGGTCGAGTTCGCACACGTGCGCGGCATCGTTCACCGCGATCTCAAGCCCGACAACATCATGCTCGGCGACTTCGGCGAGGTCTACATCCTCGACTGGGGCGTCGCGAAAGTCTCCGGCGAGGACGACGACTTCACCGACGTCACGAGCGGCAGCGGCGAGCATGCGACCGCGGCCGGCACGGCGATCGGCACGCCGGGCTACATGGCGCCGGAGCAAGTGCGCGGGCTCGCCGACGTCGACGGCCGTGCCGACATCTACACGCTCGGCTGCGTGCTGTTCGAGATCCTCGCCGGTGAAGCGCTGCATCCACGTGGATTTCACGGCCTCGAGAGCGCGCTCCACGGCCCCGACGCGCGGCCGAGCGCGCGGGCGAAAGATCGGCCGATTCCGCCGGAGCTGGACGAGCTCTGTCTCGAGGCGACGCACAAAGATCGCGCACAGCGCATCAAGACCGCACGCGAGCTCGGCGAGCGCGTGCAGCGCTTCGTCGAGGGCGATCGCGACGGCGAGCTACGCCGCGAGGTCGCGTCGCGGCACCTCGAGCGCGCGCGTGCGGCGTTCGCGACCGAGGCGCCGGATCAACGCGGCACCGCGATGCGCGAAGCCGCGTCTGCGATCGCGCTCGATCCGGAGCTCGCGGCGGCCGCCGAGCTCGTCGGTCGGTTGATGCTGGAACCGCCGGCGACGACGCCGCCCGAAGTCGAAGTCGCGATCGCCGCCGACGATGCTCGCTCGACCCGCGCGGTGATCCGGACCGGCTTGTGGGTCGTCGTCGCGGCGATCCTCTACCTGCCGCTGTTGTACTGGGTCGGTCCGCGCGACGTCCGCTACTTCGAGGTGCTCGCGGCGCTGCTCGCGCTGCAGGGCGTGATCGGTTGGCGCGTGTTGCGCTCGCCGCGGCCGCGCCAGGAGCTCGTGCTGCTCGCGAACGCGGCGATCGTCGTATGCGTGTCGCGGATGTTCGGGCCGATCCTGGTCGCGCCGGGGCTCGGTGCATCGATCGCGATGGCGATGGTGCTGACGCCGCGCTACTCGAAGCTCGGATCGAGCCTCGTCGTCGCGGCGCTGATGATCGGTGCGTGCCTGTTGCCGCTGCTGCTCGAGCAGATGGGCGTGATCTCGCGCACCGTGTTCGTCACGCCGCACGGGCTGTTGTTCGACGCGCCGGCACTCGGCCCGCGAGAAGCTCCGACGATGATCGTCGGTGCGGTCTACGCGATCGCGCTGATCGTCGGCGCCGCGCTCGCGAGCGATTCGCTGCGCGTGCAAAACCGAACGGCGCACGTCCGCTTGCATCTGCAAGCGTGGCAACTGCGGCAGTTGGTGCCTGTGAGCAAGTGACAGGCTCGAGTCACCTGGGGCCATCGCGCGTCGACAAAACCCCCATGCACGTCAAGCGCACGATCCTGTAGTATCTGTCTCGTGGTGCGTCCGACGATTCTGCTGTGCGCGTTCGGTCTCGGCTGTACCGGAACGATCGACGACTCGGCGCAAAGCGGCGGCATGAGCCTCACGCCGACCCAGCAGCTCGCGCTCGATGCGTGGAACCAGCTCGCGCTACCCGCGTTCACCAACAACATGTGCGTGACGTGCCACGAGGGCCAGATGCTCCAGGCCGGCGCGCCGGCATACCTCGAGGGCAGCAGCAGCACCGACCAGCGCGACGCCGCGATCGCGACGATGCCGCCGGTGATCAACCTGACGTCGCCGCGGTCGAGCCGCGTGCTCGTCAAAGGTCTGCACGAAGGCCCGGCGCTCGACGCGCCGAGCGCGACCGACATCCTCACGTGGATCACGTACGAGCACGACGCGCGCATGGGCTCGGCGACGCTGCCCGAGACCACGCCGTACACGATGATGGATTGCACCGGCGGCAGCGCCGGCAGCATGACGTGTCCGCTCAACTCGATCGATCTGACGGCGGCCGGCGCCGCCGGCACGATCACGTTCACCGAATCGCCCGTCGCCGGCGAGAGCGGCAGCCTCACCGACATCGAGCTCCAACCGCTGACGATCACCGCCGGCGCGGCGGGCTTGCACGTCGTGCATCCGCTGTTCGGCACGATCTCGTCGGCGGTCGGCTCGGGCTCTGGCTCGGCCGTGACGGGACCGACGTTCGACCCCGAAGATCGGTTTTTCTCGATCGATATGGAGCTGGCGCCGAACGCGACCCTCGAGCTCGGCTCGACGTCGTTCTCGAACTTCGCGCACACCGATCCGCTCGTCGTGCAGTTCGACGTCCTGACCGGCAGCGACTGAGGTAAAAGTCAGCTTGACGCGGGTGGGGCAGGGATGGTCGGCTCGCCGGCCATGACGTTTCGCTCGTTCGCGCCGGTGCTCGTCGTCGGGCTCGCCCTCATCGGCTGCGGTGACAACCTCAAGCCGTCGATCGACGCGAGCGAAGGCTTCGTCGAAGCGCTGCCCGGATCCGGCGTGATCCCGCAGGTCATCAACAGCGGTGGCCCGGTGCTCGCGTCGGCGATCGTGCAGCCGATCTTCTTCGCGATGGGCTCCGACACGGCGATCACCGAGCCGTACGTCGAGGCGTTCCTGCCGCAGCTCGCGACGTCGGACTACTGGAACGCCGTCGGCTCGGAGTACGGCGTCGGCCCGATGACGATCATGCCGTCGATCATCTCGACCGATCCGATTCCGGAGACGCAGGCCGATCTCGAGACGTACCTGACCGCGCAGCTCGACGGCACGCACGCGGGCTGGCCGCTCGCCGATCTGACGTCGACGATCTACATGGTGCAGCTGCAGGCCGGGACCGCGTTTGCCGGCGCATGCACGGAGTTCGCGGGCTTTCACGAAGACACCAGCGCTGGTCTGACCTACGCGGTGATCGCGAATTGCGGCGCGGCTCCGACCATCAACGCGACCGCGCTCGACGAAGTCACGGATGCGATCAGCCACGAGCTGATCGAAGCGGCGACCGATCCGAAGCCTTCCACGAACGGCGCATATGTCTCGACCGACGACGCGCATCTCGCGTGGAGCCGCGAGGCCGGCGCCGAGGTCGGCGACATGTGCGAATGGAACACGGCCTCGCAGCAACGCGACGTCGCCGGCACGTACATGGTGCAGCGAATCTGGTCGAACAAAGCCGCGCTCGCCGGTCACGACCCGTGCGTGCCGGCCCTCGACACGCCGTACTTCAATGCCTCGCCGTCGATCGGCAACGTCTCGCTGACCACGCGCAACGGCGCGATCATGGTGCAAGGCATCACCGTGCCGCTCGATGGATCGACCGACGTCACGTTCGATCTGTTCAGCGACGCGCCGGTCGCGAGTGACTGGGACGTCGCGCTGTTCGACGCCGCGTCGCTATTTACGACCGGCACGCCGGCGTCGTTCGAGTTCCAGTACGGACGCGTCGCGAGCGGTAACAACGGACAGACGATGACCGTGTCGGTGCTGCGCAAAGCGGCGGCGTCGAGCCACGGCAACTTGATCTTTGTCGAAGCGCGGCCGGTCGACGATGCCACGCAGATCCCCGCGTACTGGTGGATCTTCGCGCAGTAGTCGAATCCGTGGGACGATGCGTGCATGAAGCCACCTCCATGGCTCGTCGTCGTGCTCGTCGGTGCGGTCATCGGCTTGGTCTTCGCCGGCGTCTCGACCTACGACTTCGTCCAGCACCTGGACCGCCAGGTTCACTCGCTGCACTGCTCGTTCATTCCCGGCGGTACACATAGCGGCGGCGGCGAATCCGGCTGCCAAGCCGCGATGATGAGCCCGTACTCGTCGATCCTGCGCACGCACGTCTGGGGCGGGATCCCGATCGCACTCGGTGCGATGAGCGTGTTCGCGTTCATCTTGTTCTTCACGCTCGATCTCGCGCTGACGCGTCGCAAAGGCGATGCCCGCGCCGCGTTGTTCTTGGTCGCGGCGTGCGCGCTGCCGGCGGCGACGTCGATCATCATGCTCGTCATCTCGCTCACCAAGCTCGGCACCACGTGCAAGCTGTGCGTGTGCATCTACACGGCGAGCGCGCTCGTCATCACCGGCGCGATCGGCAACTGGCGGCGCGCGCATGCCGGTGAGATCGGCTCGAGCAAAGGCGGCGCGAAGTTGCTGGAAGCCGGCGTCGCCACGTCGTCGACGGGATTCTTGGGCGCGATGTTCGGCATCGGCGTCGCGTTCGTCGCGATCCCGCTCGTCATCTATCTCGCCGCGGCGCCCGACAACAGCAAGTTCATCGGCACCTGCGACTCGCTGCCCAAGCCCGACGACACGTACGGCGTGATGGTCGACGTGCATCGCACCGCGCCGCAAAACGCGCAGGCGCTCGAGATCTTGGATCCGCTGTGCCCCGCGTGCAAAGCGTTCGAGCAGCGGCTCGAGTCGTCGGGCTTCGACGACAAGCTCGATCGCCGCGCGATCTTGTTTCCACTCGATAGCACGTGCAACTGGATGATCACCGAGACCACGCATCCCGGTGCGTGCACGGTCAGCGAGGCCGTGTTGTGCGCCGGCAAGCGCGCGCCCGACGTGATCGCGTGGGCGTTCGAAGAGCAAGACAAGATCCGCGAGGACACCGCGAAAGATCCGACGGCCGCGGCGCGCTACGTCAAGGCGAAGTTTCCCGAGCTCGCGTCGTGCGTCGGCTCGCCCGAGGCGCGCAGCAAGCTCAACAAGTCGTTGCGCTGGGCCGTCGCCAACAACATCCACTTGATGACGCCGCAGTTGTTCGTCGACTACGT
>DASXEF010000244.1:0-1633 GCA_036490255.1 Kofleriaceae bacterium | reverse complement strand
TGGAGCTCCAAGAAGATGAACGACGCTTGATTCGTCGTCGCGTACGTCGACATCCGGCCCCACAGCGTGCGGAAGAGCTCGCGCGCGCGATCGATCGCGGGGAACGACGTGATCACGCTTTGCGCGAACCGCTGCTTCTCTTGGCGGTAGAGCGCGTTGACGAGCGCTTCTTTCGATTCGAAGTGGCGATAGATGGTTCCGGCGCCGACCTGTGCACGCTCCGCGATCTCCGGCACCGCGACGCCGTAGAACCCGCGCTCGACGAACAGCTCGAGCGCGGCCTGCATGATCGCGTCGCGCTTCTCGACCGCGATCAGCCGCATCTGGCTGGGCCGCGTTGCTGCCTTCGTGCTCACAAGCGGAATGAATATTCATTCCGGTTTGTCGGCGCAAGTGTAAATCAGCAACATGTTGATCTTGCATCATTTATTTTGGAGACGTGCGACGAGCGCCAAGTGGTCGGACACGTCTTCGGCCTCCGCAACGGCGTACGAATGAGTCGTCATGCCCCGCGTGTAGATCGCATCGACTCGCATCTGCAGGAACCGACTCGTCGCGCCGCTCGCCGTCACGGGCGTGTCGAACCCGTGCGCGCGCACGAAGCGCTCGAGCTTCGCGCCCTGCGTGCCGGTCGGGATCGGAAACACGTGTGCGAGCCACGAGAACGGGCTGGTGTTGACGTCGCCCGCGATGATGACCGGCATCTCGCGCGCCGACGCGTCGTCGAGAATCGGTTGGAGCTGGTGCTGGCGCTCGCGCGGCGTGAGCCGGTTCTCGAGATGGATCGCGTACACCGCGATCGGCGATGCGCCGGCGCGCACGAGCGTGGCCGTCAAGCCGATGCGCCGCTCGCGCGCGACGTGAATGTTGAATTCCGGAAGCTCGATCACGCGCGGTGCATCGATCTGCGCGCGAGCCAAGATCGCGACGCCACCGTCACCGTAGCCGCCGTCGTGGCCGCCGTGCTCGGCCGGCTCGGCATGACCCGGCGCGTAGACCGACGCGTAGCCGAGCGTTCGCGCGACAACACACGCGGCGCTGCAGCCGACCTCGTCGGCGCGATGAATCTCGGTGAGCACGAGCACGTCGGCGTCGCGGAGCATCGGATCGTGCTCGATCGCGTCGGCGATGATCTCGCCCGGTTGACCGTGCGTGTTGAGCTCGACGAAGCGGAGCTCGCGATCCGGCGCGATCGCAGTCGCCGAGTCGACGACCTCGACGCGTGGATCGCGCGGATCTGGCAAACGCGCACAGCCGGCGAGCACGGCGACGATGACGACGGCGATTCGAGTCATCGTGCGAGCGTGCGCGACGCCACGCGCGTTCGCGAGCGCACTGCCGCGCGCTGCCGCGCTTCGCCGTCAGAAGCTCGCGAAGTCGAGCTCGATCACGGGCGTGTCGCCTTCGATATCGCGGCGGAATCGCCCCCAGCGGTCGAGCGTCTGTTCGTCGAGCAGCGCGGGGTCGCGGTACTGGTGAAACAGCGCGTAGTTCATCGAGCGCTGGAGCGCGAGTATGTCGGGGACGGTCGCGAGCCAGGTGCGGTCGCAGCGGCGGTGCTCGCGATAACCGTCGAGGAACGGCGCGAGAAACGCGGCGACCGCAGCTTCGCGCTGGCCGCGCACCTCGCCGC
>DASXEF010000208.1:0-5576 GCA_036490255.1 Kofleriaceae bacterium | reverse complement strand
CATGATCCTGCTCGACGTGCTGATGCCCGCGATCGACGGCTTCCGCACCGCCGAGATGATCCGCGCGGACGCGACGCTCGGCATGCCTCCGATCATGTTCCTGTCGGCGCGCGGCGACACGGCCGACAAGGTGCGCGCGTTTCGCAGCGGCGCCGAAGACTACATGGTCAAGCCGTTCGACGCCGCCGAGCTACTCGCGCGCGTCGGCAAGGCGCTCGATCGCCAGGCGCGCGAGCTCGGCGCTTCGCCGACGACGCAGCTGCCCGGCGCCGACGCGATCCAGAACGAGATCGAGCGCCGGATCGGCGACCCCGGCTCGGTCGCGTGCTACCTCGACCTCGACAACCTCAAGGCGTTCAACGACTACTACGGCTACGCGAAGGCGAACGCGGTGATCCGCCAGACCGGCGACGTGATTCGCCAGGTCGTCCAGCGCTCCGGCACCCCCGGCGACTTCATCGGCCACATCGCCGGCGACGACTTCGTGTTCGTGACCACCGCCGATCGCGCCGACGAGGTCTGCCGCGCGATCTGCGACCACTTCGATCACCTGATCAGGCTGTATTACGACCCGTCGGATCGCAAGAAGGGCTTCATCGAGACCAAGGACCGCTTCGGCATGCAGCGCAAGTTCCCGATGATGAGCGTCTCGGTCGCGGCGATCTCGCTGGTGCGCGCGAAGACGTACGCGTCGCTCTCCGAGCTCGCTGCGGTCGGCAAGCGCACCGCAAAGGCGATCCCCGGATCGAGCTACGTCCGCGACGGCCAGACGATGGCCGCTCAGACCGCGTCTACGTGAACGCGATCGTGCCGGCGCCGTACATCGCGACGAACAGCAAGCCGCCGACGATCGCGACGTTCTTCACGAACATCGCCTGCTGGATGTGAATCGCGACCGGATCGGTCAGTCGCCAGAACGCGTGCATGCCGAGCGTGACCGGGACGAGAAACGCGATCAACGCGATCGCGCCCCAGCGCGCGTGAAAGCCGACGAGCACGCTCGCGCCGCCGACGAGCGCGAGCACGCCCGACAACGGCACGGCGATGCGCGCGAGCGGCACGCCGAGCTCGGCCGCGTGTGCGATCGCCTCGGCGGTGAAATGACGCGGTGCCGCGCCGACGAAGATGAACGACAACAAGACGCGAGCGACGAGCTGGATGATGGCCATGGCGCGAGCGTGCCGGCGCGCACCGAGCCGCGCATTGATGTACATCAAGCCGTGCTCCGAGACGCCGACCGCGATGCTCTGCGCCGAGCCTGGCCGCTCGGCGATGCCGACTTCGCGGCACTCGAGCCGCAGCTGCGCGTGCGCGAGCTGGCGCGCGGCGGCCTGTTGCTCACCGCCGGCGATCACGCGACGTCGGCGGGCATCGTGCTCGCCGGCGTGCTGCGCGAGTACTTCCCGCTCGCCGACGGGCGCGAGGTCACGCGCAACTTCGCAGGGCCCGGCGGTGGCGTCGGCTCGCTGAGCGATTTGTTATCGACCGAGCCGGCGCGAACGTGCATCGCCGCCGAAACCGACGCGCGCGTCATCGTCATGCCGTGGGCGAGCTTGCGCGCCGCCGCCGATCATTCGCGCGAGCTCGAGCGGTTTCTCGCGCTCACGACCGAGCGCCTGTATCTCGCGAAGGCCGCGCGCGAATTCGAGCTGCTCGCGCTCGACGCCGACGCGCGCTATTCGCGCTTTCGCGAGCGATTCGCCGCGATCGAAGGCGAGATCGCGCTGCGTCACGTCGCGTCGTACGTCGGCGTCACGCCCGAGCACTTGTCGCGGCTGCGCAGGCTACGTCAGCCCTAGCACGATCGCGATCGTCGCCGCGGTCGCGACGAGGCCGAGCGCGATCCAGAATCCGCGCCACGACGGCCGCTCGCGCACGAGTGCGACCTCGGCGGTGACCGTCGGCGGACCGGCGTGATCGTGCTCGATCACGATCGACGCCGAGTTCGCGTCGAGCGGCATCGTGAGCTGCTCGTCGATCTCTTCGGGCGCCGCGGGATCGTCGACGATCGGTGGAATCCGCTTCGTGCCGGTCGCGAGCCGGCGGCCGTTGCCGAAGTAGCTCGTCATGGCATCGGCGACCGGCACGTCGCCGAGCGCGATGTCGGCGCGCTTCGCGAAGCCCTCGACCTCGCGCGCGACGTCGCTCGCGGTCTGGAACCGATTCGCCGGATCGACCGCGAGCGCCTTCATCACGATCAGCTCGAGCCCGCGCGGATACTTCGGATCGTGCCGCGACGGCAGCACGACCTCGCCTTTCGTGATCCGCTCGAGCGTGAGGAGCTCGGAGCTGGCGACGAACGCGCGCTGCATCGTCGTCAGCTCGTAGAGCACGACGCCGAGCGCGAAGATGTCGGCGCGGTGATCGATCGGCTTCTGCAGCACCTGCTCGGGCGCGAGATAGCCGAACTTGCCCTTGAGCGTGCCGGCCTGCGTTTTCGTCGCGCGCGATGCCGACTTCGCGATGCCGAAGTCGATCAGCTTCACGCCGCCGTCGTAGCCGATCATGATGTTCGACAGCGACACGTCGCGATGGACGATCTCGAGCGGCGTCCCGTCGGGCGCGTCGAGCGCGTGGGCATACGCGAGCGCGCTCGCGATCGCGCGCACGATCGTCAGCGCGAGCGACAGCGGCAACGACTCGCCGCGCTCGAGCGCGCGCTTCCACACCTTCTCCGCGGTCTCGCCGCGGATGTAGTCCATCACCAGGAAATAGCGACCGGTCTCGTCGCGGCCGACCTCGTAGACCGGCGCGATGTATTGATGATGGAGCGCGCCGACCAGCCGCGCCTCGTCGAGGAACATCGTGACGTACGGATCGTCCTCGTCGTCGACGTCGAGTGTCTTGACGACGACCTGGCGCTCGAACCCGCCCAACCCGGTGGTCTTCGCCAGATACACCTGGCCCATCCCGCCCGACGCGAGATGGCTCAAGACCTCGAAGCGGCCGATCCGATGCACCCGACGCGACCATACACATCGCGCGAAGCGCCGAAACCGCGAACGTCGGGAAACGCGCTTTGGTCGGACCTATGAAGTCAGCTCGCGCGTAACAACGAGCGCAAGTGCGGAGCGAGCTTCGCCTGCTCGGCGGGATCGCTATCGACGATCAAGCCGCGACACGCCTTCGTGCCGCACGCGCACGGCTCGGCAACATCGGCGACGAAGCCGTAGTCGTACGTGATCTCTTCGCCCGGCGCGATGTCGCGCAGCGCGACCCACCACGCGATCACCGTGCGGCGCTCGCGGTCGTAGCGCGACATCACTTCGCTGTTCGGCTCGCACGAGTGAATGAACCAGCGCGTCTGATCGACGAGGTCCCAGAAGATCGAGTTGCCATGATCGTCGTCGACGATCAGCGCGTAGGTATCGTCGAACTCGTCGTCGGCGCCGTAGAGCACGCCGTCGCCGAAGCAGACGGTCTCGCCGGTGCGAAACGCGCGCGTCGCGCGACCGCCATAGCCGTGAATGCCCGACGAGAAAACTTCGACACCATCGCAGAGCGGCACGTCGGCGATTTACGACAAGCAGGCGAGCAACGCAATGCTATCGTCGCGCCGAGAGAGGCAGCGATGGAGAAGAAGCTACGCGTTGGAGTCGTCGGCGCGACCGGGATGGTCGGCCAACGGTTCGTGTCACTGCTCGCGAACCACCCGGGGTTCGAGCTGGCGGCCGTGGCTGCGAGCCCCGCATCGGCGGGCAAGCCGTATCGCGACGCGATCGCCGGCCGCTGGGCGCTGCAGACGCCGGTGCCCACCAACGCCGAGGCGATGATCGTCGCCGATGCCGCGCACGTCGATGCGTTCGCGGCGCAGGTCGACTTCGTCGTGTGCGCCGTCGACATGCCGAAGGCGGAGACCGCGAAGCTCGAAGAAGCCTACGCGCGCGCCGAGACGCCGGTGATCTCCAACAACAGCGCGCATCGCTGGACGCCCGACGTCCCGATGCTGCTGCCCGAGGTCAACGCGCACCACGCGGCGATCATCGACAGCCAGCGCAAGCGGCTCGGCACCAAGCGCGGCTTCATCGCGGTCAAACCGAACTGCTCGCTGCAGAGCTACGTGCCCGCGATCCACCCGCTGCTCGCGTTCCAGCCGAAATCGATCGCGGTGTGCACCTATCAAGCGCTCAGCGGCGCGGGCAAGACGCACGCGACGTACCCGGAGATGGCCGACAACGTCATCCCGTTCATCGGCGGCGAAGAAGAAAAGTCCGAGCAAGAGCCGATGAAGCTGTGGGGACGGATCGAGCACGGCGCGATCGTCAACGCGACCGCGCCGATCATCAGCGCGACGTGCATGCGCGTGCCGGTCAGCGACGGCCACATGGCGGCGGTGTTCGTGACGTTCGAGACCAAGCCGAGCCGCGAGCAGATCTTGTCGGCGTGGCACGAGTACGCCGGGCCGCCGCAGCACAAAAAGCTGCCGAGCGCGCCCACGCCGTTCTTGCACTACTTCGCAGAAGACGATCGGCCGCAGACCCGGCTCGATCGCGATGCCGGCAACGGTCAGGCGATCACGATCGGCCGGCTGCGCGGGGATCGGCAGTTCGATTGGCGCTTCGTCGCGCTGTCACACAACACGATCCGTGGCGCGGCCGGCGGCGCGGTATTGACCGCGGAGCTACTGACAAGCGACGGCTATCTCGTCGCGAAGTAACGCGGATCGCCGACTACAAACGAGTGTTAAGAAACGCGTCCAAAGTGTGCGCGTGCGCTCACTTCAAGCTTTTGGTTTCGTTGTGATTTTGGGCTTGCGGACGTTTGCGTTCCGCGCGACCGTAAAGCCTGATGTCCAAACACCAACCAGAGGAGAGACGCACCAAACGGCGCGCGCCCACTGGTGCTGGTGTTCCGACCAGCATCCACGACGCGCCGACCGCGCCCGCGAAGCTGGCGGCGCTCGATAGCGCCGAGGTCGAGCCGCCCGTGCCCGGCAAGGTCGCGCGGGGCACGCGCGACCTCGAAAAGCTCGAGACCGCAGCGCCTCAACCTCGTGACGAGGACGACGTCGACACGATCGTCGTCGATCCGGAAGACTCGCACGTCGATGGCGACGTCTTGGAAGCCCTCGACCTCGATGGCGACGACGACTCGATCGACGCCCACATGCTCGAGCTCGGCCGCCGCCGGTTCGGCATCTCGTACTTCCGGCCGGGTCAGGCGCTCGCGATCCGCAACGTGCTGGCCGGCATCGACACGCTCGCCATCATGCCGACCGGAGCCGGCAAGTCGCTGTGCTATCAGCTGCCGGCGCTCGAGCTCGACGGCGTCACGCTCGTCGTCTCGCCGCTGATCGCGCTGATGAAGGATCAGCACGACAAGCTCGCCGAGCTCGACATCGAAGTCTTGCGGCTCGACTCGACGCTGTCGCCGCGCGACGAGCACGCCGCGCTGACGCGGCTGTCTGAAAATCGCCCGTGCATCGCCTACGTCACGCCGGAGCGGCTCGGCGAGCCGCGCTTTCGCGACCGGCTCGCTTCGGTCCGCGTCGCGCTGTTCGTGGTCGACGAAGCGCACTGCATCTCGCAATGGGGCCACGACTTCCGGCCGGCGTATCTCGGCCTCGGCGAAGCGGT
>DASXEF010000142.1:0-8128 GCA_036490255.1 Kofleriaceae bacterium | reverse complement strand
GGCGACGTGCTCGCGCTCGTCGAGGTCACGCTCGACACCGACGGCGTCGTGCGGCTCGGCGCGTCGGAGCTGGTTTCGGGCGAGCGGCTGACGCTCGAGCAGCTGTTTCACGCCGGGCTGTCGCGCGCGGAAGTGGGCCGCTTGGCGAAGAGCCTCGCGGAGCCGGCATGAAAGCGGTCGTGCTCGTCGTGCTCGCCGGGCTCGCCGCGTGCGCGACGACACCGTCCGGGCCGCCGCCGGTGAAAGAGGCGCAGGTCAACCAGACCGGCGAGGACGTCGCGCTCGCGCACGTGCTCGTCCCGGGCTACGTGACCATCGTCGATTTCTGGAGCCAGTCGTGCGGCGCGTGCGTGATCGTCGGCGACAAGGTCAGCACCGCGATCGCCGGTCAGCCGCGCGTCGTGATGCGCAAGATCGATGTCGGCGATGGCTTCACGCCGGTCGCGAAGACGTTCGAGATCGAGGCGCTGCCGCACTACAACGTCTACGACCGCAAACAGCGGCTGCGCTACATCCTGGTCGGCAACGATTGCCTGCGCGCGCCGGAGCTCGCCCGCGCGCTAGATGCAGAGGACTGATAGTCTTCGCGCGTGCGTCACGCAGTCATTCTCGCCGGCGGCAGCGGCACGCGGTTGTGGCCGGCCAGCCGCCGAGCTCGTCCCAAGCAGCTGCTCGCGCTCGGCGCATCGCCCGAGGTCATGGTCGCGGCCGCCGTCGAGCTCGGTCGCCGCGTCGCTGCCGATGTCGCGATCGTCACCGCGGAATCGCAGGTCGCCGCGACGCGCAGCGCGGTGCCGAACGTCGAGCTGATCGTCGAGCCCGTGGGACGCAACACCGCCGCGGCGATCGGCTTGGCCGCCGCGATCCTCGCGCGTAAAGATCCGGACGCGTCGATGGTCGTGTTGCCGGCCGATCAGCACGTCGGCGATCGCGCCGGGCTCGCGCACGTCCTCGAGATCGCGCTCGCGGCCGCCGAGCAGGCCGACGTGATCGCCACCGTCGGCATTCCGCCGACGCGGCCCGAGACCGGCTTCGGCTACCTCGAGCTGACGGCGATCGCGATTCCCGGTGCGGTTCAGCCGATCGCGCGCTTCGTCGAGAAGCCCGATCTCGCGACCGCCGAAAGCTACGTCGCGAGCGGCCGCTATCTGTGGAACGCGGGCATCTTCTGCGCGCGCGCATCGCGGCTGCTCGCCGAGCTCGATCGCCAGCTGCCGGAGACCGCCAAAGCCGTGCGCGAGATCGCGAACGATCCGGCGAGCGCGCGTGCGCGCTATCAAGCGCTGCCGTCGGTGTCGATCGATCACGGCGTGATGGAAAAGGCGGAGCGCGTCGTCACCGTGCCGGCTGCGGTCGGCTGGGACGACGTCGGCTCGTGGGCCGCGATTCCCGCGATCCGCGGCACCGATAGCAACGGCAACACGATCGTCGGCTCGGCAGTCGTGGTCGACGGCGACAACAACGTCGTGATCTCCGACGACGCGACGTTGATCGCGACGGTCGGCGTGTCGGATCTCATCGTCGTCAAGCACGGCGACGCGATCCTCGTGATTCCGAAATCGGCGGCGCAAGATGTTCGCAAAGTCATCGACGCGCTTTCGCAGCGCGGGCTCGCGCGGTACCTATGACGAGCGTGAACGCGCGGATCTTTCGCGAGTACGACATCCGCGGCGTCGCGGACCGCGATCTCGACGACGCCACGGTGCGCGCGATCGGCGCCGCGGTCGGCGCGCGTGTAGCGGGCAACAACGTCGTCGTCGGCCGCGACTGCCGGCTGACCTCGCCGCGATTGTTCGCCGCGCTGACCGACGGCATTCGCATCCACGCCGACGTGATCGACATCGGCATCGTGCCGACGCCGATGCTGTACTTCGCGGCGAAGCACTTGCAGCCCGCCGCGGCGATCATGATCACCGGCAGTCACAACCCGGCGCCCGACAACGGCTTCAAGATCATGATCGGCGGCGAGGCGATCTACGGCGCCGCGATCACCAAGCTCGCGAGCGAGCTCGTGGTCGGCGATCCGCGACCCGCGACGCACGCGATGACGACCGCCGACGTCTCGCCGGCGTATCTCGACGCCGCGACCGGCTTTCTGCAATTCGGCGCGCGCCGGCCGAAGCTCGTGGTCGATGCCGGCAACGGCGCCGGCGGACCGACCGCGGTCGCGCTGTATCGCAGGCTCGGCTGCGAGGTCATCCCGCTGTACTGCGACTTCGACGGGCGGTTTCCGCATCACCATCCCGATCCGACGCAGCCCGAAAACGTCGCCGATCTGATCACCGCGGTTGCGCGCGAAGGCGCCGAGCTCGGCATCGCGCTCGACGGCGATGCCGATCGCGTCGGCGCGGTCGATGCGACCGGCAAGATCTTGTGGGGCGATCAGCTGATGATCTTGCTCGGCAAGGCCGTGCTCGCCGAAGTGCCGCACGCGAAGTTCGTCGGCGAGGTGAAGTGCTCGCAGAGCATGTACGACGCGCTGAACGCCGCCGGCGGCACATGCGAGATGTGGAAAGTCGGCCACTCGCTGATCAAGGCGCGGATGAAAGAGACCGGCGCGCAGCTCGCGGGTGAGATGAGCGGCCACTTGTTCTTCGCGCATCGCTGGCTCGGCTTCGACGACGGTGTCTACGCCGGCGCGCGCTTGCTCGAGTTGCTCTCGCGGGGCACGCGGACGTTGACCGAGCTCGCCGCCGAGCTGCCGGTCACGATCAACACGCCCGAGCTGCGCATCGATTGCCCGGACGATCGCAAAGCCGCGGTCGTCGCCGCCGTGCTGCGTAGCCTCAAGACCGATCCGGTGGTGCGCGGCATCGTCGACATCGACGGCGTGCGCGCGAAGTTCGACGGCGGCTGGGCGCTCGTGCGCGCGTCGAACACGCAGCCGGCGCTCGTGATGCGCGTCGAGGCCGATACCGCCGAGCGACTCGCCGAGATTCGCAGCGTGATCGACGCGCACCTCGAAGCGGGACTCCAAGCATGAGAGTGATCGGCATCGACCTCGGCGGTACTCACCTGCGTACCGCCGCGTTCGACGACGGCGTGCTGCTCGCGCGCTATCGCGAGCTCGTCGGCGAGCCGCGCGATCCCGAGCGCGTCGCGAATCGCATCGCCGAGCTCGCCGAGCAGCTCGGCGCCGAAGCGGTCGGCGTCGGCATCGCGGCGATGTTGCGCGACGACAAGGGCAACGTCGCGAACGCACCGCACCTGCGCTGGCGTGACGTCGCGTTCGGCGAGCTGTTCGCGGCGCGGCTGCCGCACGTGCCGATCGGCGTCTACAACGACGTCAACGCGATCACGTGGGGCGAGACCTGCGCGGGCGCGGCGACCGGCTGCCGCGACGTGCTCGGCGTGTTCGTCGGCACCGGCATCGGCGCGGGCGTCGTCGCGAACGGCGAGCTCGTCACCGGTCACACGCACACAGCCGGCGAGCTCGGCCACACGAAGGTCGCGTGGGGCGACGACGCCGCGCCGTGCGAGTGCGGCCAACGCGGCTGCCTCGAGGCGTACCTCGGCGGTCACTACCTCGAGCGTCGCTACGGCCTGGCGAGCGACATCGAAGCCGCCGCCGCGGGTGGCGATGCGACCGCGCTCGATCGCTGGAGCGAGCTAGCGACGATGTTCGCGGTCGCGCTCGGTAACGCGATCGCCGTGCTCAACCCCGGGCGCTTGGTGCTCGGCGGTGGCGTGCTCGCGCGCTGCCCGACGCTCGTCGAGCTGACGGTAGCTGCGCTCGAGCTCGCGGCGCCACGTGCCAGCCTCGAACAGCTCGACGTGGTGCCTGCGGAGCTCGGCGACGACGCGGGGCTCGTCGGAGCCGCGCGGCTAATCAGTCTGCAGAGCCTTCGCCGCTGACCGTATAGGTCGCGCCGACCGCGAACGCTTCGACGCCGAGCGACAGCGCCTTCTGACCGTCGATCGTGACGTCCGGCGCGAGCAGCGTCATGCCGAACGAGCTCATCGTGATCTCCGACGCGGTCACCATGCAGTCGTTGTTCGAGTCGAACAGGCCGAGCACGGTCTTGCCGGTCGTGTCGCACATGCAGTTGCCTGGAACGGCGCCCGGGCAGTGCGTGGTGAGCACGTTCTGGATGATCGGGACGATCGACGGGATGACCTTGTTGTCGAGCGAGTCCTGCGTGATCGCGCCGGCGAGGATCATGCCGCTCGTGTCATCGCTCGGATTGCCGATCGCGGTCGCGCTGATGGTCTTGCCCTGCGCGCGCGCGCCGATGAGGTCGATCTCGGTCGCGGCGGCGTCGCCGATGGAGATTTCGAGCGACAGAGCGCCGGGGCCGCCCTTGAACTGGCCGCCGACGACGGGGCCGGCGAGCGCCGCGTTCATCGGCGAATCGGCCGCGATCGTGAACGACGCGCTGCCGGTGAGGTCGTGCTGGCAACCCGTGCAGGTCGCGCCCGCGCCCGAGCCGCACGTCACCACTTCGCCCGTGTTGCAGGCGGGCGGCTGCGAGTCCGAGCCGAGAAAGATCTGCAGACCGGCGGTGCCGGCGCTGGAGAAGTCGGTGGTCTGGAAGTCGGCGAGCAGCGAGATGCTGCCGTTGAACACCGCTTCGTCGATCGATACCTGCGCGTCGATGCCCTGCGTCGAGAGCGCGGTCAGCAGGTTGCCGAGCGCGTTGTCGACGCTGCCGTCGCCGTCGAGATCGAGGCCGTATTTCTGCGCGTCGCCGGTCTGGCTCGGCACCAGCACGCGGCTCGCGACGTAGTGATAATGCGTGCCGGAGGGCGTGTTGTCGTTGCTGCTACCGCAGGCAATGAACGACAGCGCGGCGGCGAAAAACAGCGGACGTAGAAAGGCCATTTGGATCCCCTATAGGTGTGGCGTGGTTCTATCCCAGAACCACGAGGCGGCACAATAAGCTGATCCGTCTCGGACCGCCGTGATCCCGGCCGCAGAACCGCTAGTTCGTCGTGAGCGACAACATCGCACTCGCCGACTGCGCGGCTGAGGTTGCAGTGATCGTCACGGTGCTCGTCACCGGCGGCGCCGCATCGACGTTCGTGTCACTCGACGTTCCACCACAGCTCGTCACGAACGCCAGCGCGAGGATCGTGCGGCGACTGTTGCGGCGACGGCGTAACAGCAGTGCGAGCGCACACGGAATGATCAGTAACCAGCGCCCGCGCGGCGTGCCCGAGGACACATCAGTAACGCCTGCCGCGGTGCCGGCGGCGGTGATCGTCAGCGTCGTGCCCGAGAACGAGCAGGTCGCGTTGCTCGGCAGCCCGGCGCCGCACGAGAACGTCGGAGTGCCAGAAAACCCCGTTGCCGCGAGCGTCACCGTGCCCGATTTGCCGGCGAGCACGGTCAGCGACGTCGGGTTGATCGTCAGCATCGGCAGCTGCGCGCCGGGCCAGTGCGAGATCAGCTGCGCGACATCGACCGAGCCCCAGCCGGTCGCTTCGTCGTAGCCGGGACCGACTTGGTAGCCGATCACCGCGCCGACCGTCTGGCTCGTCGGACCGGGGTCGCTGTTGTTGCACATGCTCGGCGTGTCGACGCTGCAGTTGGCGACGCCGCTCGACGCGACCGTGATGTCGTGGAACACGCTGCTCGCCGCCGCGCCGCCGCCGAGCATGTACAGATTCGGGTTGATGTTGCCCTGCGCGGTACCGACGGCCTGATCGATCAGCGCGGTCACCGCCGCCATGTCCGGCGCGCTCGCCGACGTGCCGCCGACCGCACCGAACAAGAAGCTGCCGTCGCTCTGCGCGACGCAATCCGCGCCCTGGTAGCTCGCCGCGCAGATCAGATACGGATCGTTCGCGGCCGCCGCGTTGAGCGCCAGATCCGGAACCATACGCATCGTCTCGGTCGGCGAGCCGACGCCGTTCTGGAACGTCGGCTTCGCGACGAACACGCTGACGCCGCCGCCGCCGCCTTCTGCGATGTTCATGTTGTCGGCGTGCGAGTCGTTCCACACGCCCTCGGGGATGTACGACATCGCGGCGCCGTTGCCGTCCCAGTACGTCGACAGCGCCGACGCATCCGCGAATTCGGTGCCGCCGACGCACGTGACGTAGCTGCTCGCGCCGAGGTCGTTGATGCTGTCGATCTGCGGGTACGAGTTGGGATCGGGCGCCATGCCCTGCGGCTCGCACGTATCGGCGCCGGCGTCGCCCGACGCGACGAACACGCTCTGGCCCTGCATCGCGGCTTGTTGCCAGAACATGTCGAGCATCGACGAGCCCGACGCGTTGTCGTTCGCTTCGCAGCCGGCAAAGCTGAGGTTCAAGATCTTGTCGGACGAGCTGTCGACGGCGTAGGTCAGCGCGATGTCGAGCCCGTCGTCGCTCTGGCTATCGCCGCTGACGATCAGATCGATCTTCGCGCCGAGCGCGATGCTGCCGGCGCGTTCGACGTCGAGCGTGGCCTCGAGCTGATCGTCGTTCTCGCAGTTCGAGCCGCAGGGCGTGCCGGGATCGACGCCGGTCGACGGCGGAATCACGACGTTGACCGCCGGCATCGTCACGCCCATGCGCGCGCCGAAGTTCGTGATGTCGGCGGGCAGCACGCGCGCGCGGCCGATGATGCCGATCGTCTGGCCGGCGCCGGTGATGCCCGCGTTGTACGCGGGGGCGAGATCGTAGATCGTCGCGAAGTCGCTGACGCCGACGAGGTGAAACCCGGTGTTCGTGACGAGCTGACCGTCGATCGCGGTGCCGGTGCCGTGCTTGACGAGCGCCGGCTCGAGCACGCGCTGGTGCAAGCCACCGATGCCGGCGACCAGCGTCGCGAGCTTCGCGGGAATGCTCGGCTCGCGATCGATCGACATCAGCGTGCGCGAGCCGAACGCGTAGTCGTGAAACTCGACGCCGAACGCGCGGCTCGCGATCGATGTCGAGCCCGAAAGCTCGACGAACGTGCGCGAGTGGCCGACGTTCGTGATCGTGAAGCCCTGCGTGCGCAGCCAGCCGGTGACCTGGGCGATGTCGGCGTCGCTCGCGCCGAAGCGCTCGCCGATCTGCGTCGCGGTGAGCCACTGGTGATAGCTCGGCGAGCCGATCGTCTGCTGCGCGGCGAGCAGCGCGTCGAACGCGCGTTGCTTTTCGGCCGAGCGCGCGATCCGCACCGTGAGGTGGCCGAGCGGCCGCTCGCCGACGCTGCCGCGATCGTTCGCGGCGGTCGCCCAGCGCGGGCGATGGCCGCCGAGCGTGACCGAGCTCGGCGATGCCGCGGCATCGCTAGCGAGCGCCAATACGACGAGGACAAACAGCGACCAGCGATGGCCCAGCATCCGGCTACGCTATCACGGGGCGTTGTGCGGCATTCGGCTACTGCACGTGGTCGAAGCGGACTTTGCCGGCCTTTTTCACGCCGTGTGAGGCGGTCCATCCGGCGTTGACTTCGAGCACGTAGAGCGATGGCGAACCGACCTCGCGCAGCGTGTCGGTTTGCGGCTCGGCGTTCTGCACGATGCCCGCGATCGTCATGTCGGCGCGGATGAAGATCATGTCGAGCGGGATGAGCGTGTTGCGCATCCAGAACTTCCAGTCCTTGTTCTCGCCGAGCAAGAACAGCATGCCGTCGTCGGGCGGCAGGTTCTGGCGATACATCAGGCCGCGTTCGATCTTCGCTTCGGTCGCGACGACCTCGACATCGACCGTGACGTCGCCCTTATCGGTGCCGAGGATCACTTTCGGCGCGTCGGCGGGCTTGGGCGCTTCTGCGACCGGCGGCTGCGTGGGTGCGACGGGCGGAGCATCGTCGTGCTTGCCGCTCGACTGGCACGCGACGACGAACGCGCACAACAAGATCACTCGCACGCGCGCACGCTATCATGGGTCATGACCGAGCGCGCCCGGGCGGTGCTCACGCGCGACGACGTCGCGGGCTACGCGCATGCGCTCGCGGCGCTCGGGCTCGATGCGGTCGCGATGCCGGTGACGCGCACGGCGCCGCCGGCCGATCCGCACGCGCTCGCGATCGCGTTGGTCGACGACTACGCCGCGATCGTGATCGCGAGTGCACGCGCCGCGGCGGCCGTCGCCGCAGCGGGCACGCCGCACGGCGAAGTGTGGGCGGTCGGTCCGGCGACGCTGCGCGCGCTCGCCGATGCGGGCATCGGCGCGACGTATCCATCCGGCGTGCACGACGGCGAAGAGC
>DASXEF010000110.1:0-3224 GCA_036490255.1 Kofleriaceae bacterium | reverse complement strand
TCTCTTCGCGCTGGCCGCTTGCGCGGCCAGCCATCGGACCGGACGCGAGCACACCGGCGAGCACGAGCGCTCCTCGCGCTGGCCGCTGCATGCGGAGGCGCCGATCGAGATCTCGCGGCCGATCACGACTCTCGTCGCGCTGCCGCTATCGGCGACGCGATCGCCGAGCAGCGAAAGCCTCGAGAGCGTCAATTATCTCAATGAAGACCAATGCGCGCTCGAGGTCGTACGCGCGCGCGTCGTTTGCGAGGCGCACCGGCTTAAGCAAGTCGTCGACGCTTCGCACGCGCGCTGTCGACCAGCCAAGAGCGCGCGCGACTTGGTGCACCAGCACGATGTGCTTCCACGTTGGGCGTGGCAGTCGCTCTGGCAGAAGGCGTGTCTGCACATTGCGTCGTTACCACGACGCGCGGCCCGTGCACCACGACCCGCAATGCGGACGAGTGATCAATCGCCGGCCGCGAGGACTAACTCTCGAATCGCAGCGAGCACGTGCCCTCGCTTCCTTGCAGGCAGCGACGCGATGCGATACGCGGCCTTGGCCACGTGCTCTGGCAACGGATCGCGCTCTGCGTGCAGTCGCGACTTGTGACCGTACAGCCCGACGAACACCGATTCGAGCGAGATCCCCAGGCCGCGCTCAACGATCTTCACGAGCGTCAAGTACGGAAGTGCTCGTGCGCCGCGCTCGACTTCGCCGACGTACTTGCCGCTCGCGAAACCTGCGCGTTCCGCGACCTCGTCCTGTGTCAAGCGCCGCGCCTGCCGCAGAGTGCGCAGCCGCTTGCCCAGGCGCTTGAGTGCGTCGTCGGACGATGTAGGCACGAGGTCGAATCTTGTTGGAGGTCCGCGGGGCACAACACCCACAGATCGTGGTCTGTCTCGTAGAACGACCACGGATCGTGATATTTTCCGACGAGCATTCGTGGAGTCGTAGGCGTGGAAATTCCGAGCCAACCAGGAACGCGGGCAGTAGATGTCGACCTCCCGAAGGCCCCAACGGTCACGGAGCCTCGCCAAGCGCGGATCAACCCGGCGCCAGCGCCAAGCGTATACGTCGAGGAGCTCCGCGTTAGCGCGTTGACGGCGCTCGACGATTCATCTGATGACCGCGTTGGCGCAGAGGACAAAAACACGCGGCAGCCGACTGCGGTCGCGCAGAACACGGGCTTCATCGACCTCCCCAAAGGCACCTTCATCGGCGAATACGAGATCGAGCGGAAGATTGGTGAGGGCGGCATGGGCGCCGTGTTTTCCGCCGTCCACGGGGTGCTCGGGAAACGCGTAGCAATCAAGGTCATCGGCGAGGACGTGTCGCGCGATGCCACCGCAGTCGCGCGGTTCCGGCGTGAAGCGCGCGTGGTGGCGCAACTGGCGAGCTCACACATCGTGGAGGTATTTGGGTTCGGCGAGCTCGCCGACGGCCGCGCGTACTTCGTGATGGAACACCTGAGCGGAGAGTCGCTGCGCGATCGGCTCGCGCGTGGTCGCGTCCCGCTCGACGAGGCGCTCGACATCATCGACCAGATCGCGCAAGGGCTCGAAGCCGCGCACGAAGCTGGCGTAGTCCACCGGGACCTAAAGCCGGAGAACATCTTCCTCGAGCGCGGCCGCGGCGCCGTGCCGACAGCCAAGCTGCTCGACTTCGGAATCGTCAAGCTCGTCGCAAACGACCGCGATGTCGCAAAGACGCAGGCCGGCGTACTCATCGGAACGCCGATGTACGTTGCACCCGAGCAGATTCGCGCGGCGGGCGACGTAGATCACCGCGCCGACATCTACGCGCTCGGCGGCGTCGCGTTCGAGCTCGTCGTCGGCCGGCCGCCATTCATGCGCTCCACCGTCGTCGAGCTCGTCGCCGCGCACCTCGAGTGCCCCGCGCCGCATGCGAGCAGTCTCTGGTCCGAGGTCCCGCACGCGCTCGACTCACTCCTTGCAGCGATGCTCGCGAAGGAACCGGCCAAGCGCCCGACGCTTGGCTACGTGCAAGAGACGATCGAGAAGCTCCGTCGCACGATGTCCGCGCCGATGAGGCCCGTCGTCGATGCGCCAACTCTCGGCGCGTCGAGGGTGCGATCCGGCCAGTCTGCGGACGCCGGCGCCAGGAAAACGTCGCAGCGCCAATCGCGTGCCCGGCTGATCGCGATCGTCGGCGGGTTCGCTGTGCTCGTCGCCATGATCGTGATCGCCACGAACCGTGACGATTCGTCGCTGGATCCTTCAGCCGCACGCGGGACCGACCACCTGCCGGCCAACAGGATCCACGTCTCGCCGATCGAGCCGGCGCCGACCACGGTGATGCAAACTGCGGCAGTAGCGTCTACGACGGAACAGCCACCGACACCGACTGTCCCTGCACCGCGGCGCGAAGCGTCAACACACGACCACACCGCGACGCCTCAGCGACTGGTCGCCGCATCGGACGCGACCGTAGCGCCGCCACCGGCGGGGGATGGCGAGCTGGAGATCAGCGCAAAGCCGCCGTGCGACGTGTCGATCGATGGCAAGCCGCTCGGCCGCAAGACGCCGATCGTCGGTATCGCGATCGAAGCGGGCATCCATCGCGTGACGCTCAACAACGCGCAGTACCGGATCTCGGAGAGCCTTGACGTGCAGGTGTCGGCCGGGAAGCGCGCGCGTGTGATCGAGGACTACTCGGCGAAGTTGTCGCGCGTCGATCCGAACGGCACGATCGATCCTTTCGCCGCGAGCAAGGGTTCAGGCCGATGAGGCGTGCGCTCACACTTGTGCTCCTTGTATCCGCGCACGTCGCTCTCGCTGACCCGATGTCCGATGCGGCGCAGCTCTATCGCGACGGCCAAGCGGCATACGATCAGGCTCACTATGGCGACGCGATTGCGGCGTGGCAGAAGAGCTACGCGCTCTCGCGGGCTCCGGCCCTCCTGTACAACATCGCGCAGGCACTTCGGCTGCGCTCACGGCCAGGCGATTGCGGCGCCGCGCTCGCGCGATACCGGGAATTCGTCGCGCTCGTTGAGCCTTCGCCGCAACGTGAGATTGCCGAGCGCTACATAGCGGAACTGGGCACATGTTCGAGCGCGAGCGCTCTCGTCAGTGAGCCTCGTCCGGCGCCGCAACGCTCGCCGATGCGACCCTCCGCACCGTCGCAAGCGACTGAGGATCGCGACACCGGAACGCACGTGCGCGAGATCACCGTCGTAGCAATTGCGGTCGGGGGGCTCGGTAGCCTCGTAACAGGCGTC
>DASXEF010000077.1:0-13554 GCA_036490255.1 Kofleriaceae bacterium | reverse complement strand
CGATCATCGGGACGGTTTCAGGTGTCGTCTGTTACTTGGCGGTGAATCTCAAGAACCGCCTCAAGTGGGACGACGCGCTCGACGTGTGGGGCGTCCATGGTGTCGGCGGCGTGCTCGGCACGATCCTGCTCGGCGTGTTCGCGAGCGTGGCGGTCAACGCGAGTGGCGCCGACGGCCTGATCGCTGGAAACGCCACGTTCCTCGGCAAGCAAACCGTGGCCGTGTTGGGCGCATCGGTCTGGGCGTTCGCGTTTACGTACGGGATGCTGTTCGTGATCAACAAGATCACCCCGGTCAAGGTGAGCGAGGCGGACGAGGCAGCCGGGCTCGATACAGCGCTCCACAGCGAGCAGGCGTACGACTGACGCGAAGAGCGGCTGAGCTAACGCCACTGTTCGACGACACGATTCGCGGCCGACTGAGGGCACGCGGAGTCTGGGCTTGCTGTCGACATCGGTCGTGGCGAGCATAGCGCTCTGCGTGCGAATGCTCGACTCGATGAGGGCAATGTCGACGAACTGATTTGGCGTCCAGTTGTATACCGAGACGGACTTCGTGCACGAGATGGCACGTATTGCCGATCACGGCGAGACCGCTACTCAGGGACTGCACGACGAATCAAATCTGAGCTCGATGAACCTGAGCCGCGAACAGCCCTTTCGGTCCCTGGTGTTCCTCGTGCTCGACGCGTTCACCCTCCGACAGAGTACGATGGCCCTCACTCAGAATCGCCGAATAGTGTACGAACACATCTTGATTATCCTCGCGAAGGATAAAGCCAAAGCCCTTCACCTCGTTGAACCACTTCACTGTCCCAATTGCCATTCGACTCCTCCCTCAGGTGTTCAAACATTTCTCGAGTAGCGATGCAAGCGCGTTGTTGTTGCAACCCAGGCGACACCGAGATCAAGTGGCGTGATTGCAATCGAGCGCTGTGCGCGTCCGGCGCAGCGCGCGCGTGAGACGCAATTCGCAACGCGGTTCCTCGAGCCGCGTGCTCGAGCGCGTTGCGTGGTGGAGACGATTCCGCAGCACAACGTGGGCGACGAGTGAAGTTCTTTGTCTGTCCGTGAAACTTGCGACCGGTCCTCCGAGCTTCGTAGACTTTCGTTCCATGAGTACACGAGTGCGCGAATTGTTAGACGAGTTCACTGCGCGGCTTGAGGCGGTGTTGCGCGACGATCTGCGCGACGCGATCGAACGCATCGGTCTTGGCATCGGCGGCCCGTCGCCGGCAGCGTCGCGCGCGCCTCGCCTTGCGCGTGGCAAGGGTGAAAAACGCAACTCGGCGACCCTTGGAGCGCTCTCCGATAAGTTCACTGACTTCGTCGCCAAGAATCCCGGGTTGCGGATCGAAGAGATCAACAAAAAGCTTGGGACGACGACAAAGGACCTGGCGCTGCCGATTCGCAAGCTGGTCGCTGAGGGAACGCTCAAGACGCACGGCGAGAAACGAGCGACGACCTATTCTGTCGGCCGTTCCAAGAGCGCCAAGAAGCGCGCGCGTCAGTCGTAGTCTCGACACACACAGCCCGCGCTGCACGACGTCGCGCGAAGTCGATACCTAGGGTTCGGGCATGCAGGTCACGATTCTGCACACGGGGGTCGACGGGCGTCGAGCGAGGTGCATCTCGCGCGGCTCGCCTCACCGGCCTTCCAACGTCGGGGTTTGCAAACCATGGCGGACGCGACGAGCTCGCGAAGCTACCCGCGGAAGTGGCCGAGGGCCTTTTACGGTGCTCGCAACGCGGCCCGCGATCAGCGTTGCATGCAACGCTCGAGACCGCGATGCGGTCGTCGTGATCGTCCCGGATGTCGAGCATGCTGATCTCGTGACTGGCGTAAAGGTGTTGCGGCGCGATGCGCGACTGCACGGCATCCCATGTTGGCTGCTCGATCCAAACATCGACCTCGTCGAGGTAGCCGCGAAGGTGCGTGAGCTGGAGCATCGAACGCGGCATGACGTAGGTGTCCTCGTAACAGGTCCGCGTCTTACGCGCTGGCAAGGAGGTCAGATGCTGGGATTTCGCTTCGTGGCCGAGCTGTCGTTCACGCCGTCGCCGGCGATCGACGGCAACGTGCCCGAAACGCGCGCTCGGGAAGATGCCGCGCCAATCGAAGAGCGCATCAAGGAGTAGATACCGTCGCGCGCGAATTGCTAGTCACGGACGGAGACGTCCTAGTCGAGCTTTCCCGTGCTGCTCGTGTCGCCGCGGCGGAGCGGCAACCTGCGGTGTAGGCTTCGGAGGCCGAGCAAAGGTTGACGTTATAGAAGGTCTGCGCCGCGCGTGTCGCGCAACAAACCTGCTACGCACGGCGGTGACTTGTGCGTCGGCAATGCAGCGACGTTCATCGTCGATCTGCATTCGTCGCCGAGAATGCCGTCGGTTGAACGAATTCGGTGCGAAGAGCACGCTCGCGCACACCACCTCTGTGCTTCGAGAGCAGTCCAAAGATCAGACGTGCGAGCTCACAAGGGTCGAAGCACCTTCGACAGATGGACGAGCTGGGTGGTGCCAGCAGTTTCTCGCCCCGTCTCGCGATAGCCGAGCTTTGTGTAGATGGCGAGGTTTTCCGTGAATCGCTCGTTCGTGTAGAGCCGTACCGCCACACATTGCGGCGCACGGCTTCTTGCTCTGCAAACAGGAGCAACAGCCGGCCGATCCCATCCCGTTGATGAGCCGGATCCACTGCGATGTTCTCGATCAATAGATGATCAGCATCCAGTACGAGCTCGATTACGCCTTGAACGTCGCCCTCACACTCCACCACCCAGAGTTGATGCGCGACGAGTGCAACGCTGAAATCGGTGACCACCGCGGCAGCCGTCGTTCGCCGAGATGACGATCACGACGAGCAGCTAGCCAGCGGCTCCGCTGACCACGATGATCACTTCGTTGCCCTCGTTCGGCCGCACGGTATTCAGCGCCGTCACGTTGCAGACTCCCTGGCCCTGGTACCCGGCGCCCACGCCGATCTGCGCGGTCAACGCGTGGACGGCGCTCGTCGACGCGTCGATCTGCACGGAGGTGCTGGCGACGCCACCATCGACGGCGACGAGGCACGTGGCGATCGGCGAGCCGGACGGTATGCTCGTCGTGAGCGTGTACACCCCTTCGGCGTCGGCCGACGCCGAGAACGTCCCGGCGATCATGCCGGCATCGGCGGGGGAGGTGTCGAAGGAGCCAGTGTCGTCGCCGCTACCGAACGAGAGGGCAACGGCGCCGCCGTCGTCGGAGGACGTGCATGCGGCCGACACGATGGCGACGCCAAAAAGCGACGCGCAGACTGCGAGAGCTCGTAAATGAGTCATTGGTTCTCCGACGGACGCCGACCAACTGTAACTCACGTGTCGACGTGTTCGGCCACCTGACGCTGGGTGGCAAAGTCCGATCGCCGGATCCGCCGACGTCTGCGGGTCGCGCTGCTCGGCCGCTCGCAGCGGGCGCGCGAGCGCGTCCGCGTCGGTGATCGCGGTCTCCGCGAGCCAGACCTCGTCGAGCGTGCCGCTGTATGCCGCCGCGGCGGGCAACGAGCTGCGTGCCGGGACGAAGGTCGACGATCTCGTAAACGTCGCCGCAAAGGCGCCGGTGGCCGGAATCAGCTGCTGCTTTCCGCCGGGAACGAGCAAGTGGAACAGGCCGAGCATCGTTTGTTCTCGTTCATCAAGGTGAACTCCTACGAGACCCGTCGTGAATCTGATCGGCAACACCACGAACAGCGGCGGGCTCGCCGTGAGCGCGACCATCGATCGTCATCGATATGTATCCGCTGCTCGAACCTGTCTTTCGCGGCTCGCGGCGTGATGGCAGCTTGAATGCGTGACGATCGCGATCCGCTCAGCGCGCAACCGGCTGCTGCGACGGTACGGTAAGCGGTCCCAGCTCGCGCTCGAGCTCGTCGAGCCGGTCGCGAGTAACGCGCCATTCGCGCGGACATAGCTCGAGGAACCGATCGCGCGGCCAGTACGGCAGTACGCGGAACACGTCGAGGCCGTGCAGGCGAGCCGAGGCGGTGAGCGTGAGCAGATTGCCAGCGGCTTGCGCGTGATCGTCGCTGCGAACAGCCAGGCCTTGCGACCCGGCGCAGCTTGCGCTCGGAGCGGATCAGGCCCATTCGGAGTGAGGTCACGGAAGCGCGTCGCCGATTTCCCTGACACGCGATCCGCGCACGAGACTTGCGAGGGCGCGTTCGACAGCTCGTCACCGAAAGCGAGTACGCTGACCGAGTGGGTGATCCAGAGCCACCTCTGAGAGGCGGTACCGGATCCAGTGCTGCACCGACGCGCGGGGTCGGCTTGGAAGGACGGACGATTTCGATGCGCGGCGAGCGCGCCGAGGCACCGCCGGCCGTCGACTTCCTCGGCGAGCGTTACGATGTCGGCGAGCTGCTCGGTAGCGGCGGCCAAGGCGACGTTTACCGCGTCTTCGATCGTCGCCTGCGCCGGCGGATGGTGATGAAGGTGCTGAGTGCGGATTGTATGGATGATCCGATCTCGGTCGCGCGCTTCGTGCAGGAAGCGCAGATCACCGCGCAGCTCCAGCACCCGTGCATCATTCCGGTCCACGAGATCGGCACGCTGCCGAACGGCCTGCGCTACTACACGATGTCCGAGGTCACGGGGCGTACGCTCGCATCCGTCATCACTGCCGTGCACGCCGCGTCCGCGGTCGGTTGGGACGTCGAGCCAGGTGGCGTCGGTTTTCAACGGCTCATCGACATCTTCGAGCGAGTCTGCGATGCGGTTGGCTACGCACACTCGTGTGGCGTGGTTCACCGCGATCTCAAACCGGCGAACATCATGCTCGGTGCGTTCGGCGAGGCGTTCGTGCTGGATTGGGGACTTGCGTTCGTCGTCGGCGAGAGCGAGCCGTCGGGCGCGTTGGCGTCGCCGTCGACGAGCCGGCAGTACGATGATTCGCTCGCAAGCGAGACCGGCTCCGTCGTCGGCACGCTCGGCTACATGTCCCCCGAACAGAGTGCTGGAGAGCGCGCGCTGTGGCCGATGTCGGACGTTTATTCGCTCGGCATGATCCTGCGGGAGATCCTCACCGGCGAGTTACCGCGGGTCGTCGATCGGATCGTCCTCGCGCCGGAGATCGAGCCGGCGCCGGAGCGTCCCGTCGATGACGAGCTGATCGCGATCTGCAAGCGCGCGATCGCGCCGGCGATCGAGGATCGCTATCCGGACGCGAAGTCGTTCGCACAGGCGATCGCGAGCTTCCGCGACGGTGACCGCAAGCGCGTACGCGCACGCGAGCTACTCGGCGATGCCTGCGCGATGGGGCCTCGCATCGCGTCGCTGCATGCCGACGCCGACCGACTCCAGCGCTCGGCGCGCGACCTGCTCGATGCATTGCCGCCGTCGGCGCAGAGCGCGAACAAGGAGGCGGGCTGGGAGCTCGAGGATCGCGCGCGAGAGCTCGACGTGCGCGCGGACCTCGTCACGCTCGAGATGACGCGCCTGTTGCACTCGTCGCTCATCGAGGCCGAGCTGCCCGAAACGCATGCGATGCTCGCGCAGCATTACCGCAGCTTGCATGCGGCCGCAGAGCTCACGAACGATCGCGCCACCGCACGTCTCGAAACGCTGTTGCGCCAGCACGATCGCGGCGAGCACGCGGGCTATCTCGCCGGCGTCGGCGCGCTGACGCTGCGCACCGAGCCTCCCGCGAACGTCGAGCTGCGGCGCTACGAGCTGCGCGGGCGCCGGCTCGTCGACGAGCACGTGCGCGACCTCGGGCGCACGCCGCTCGAAGCCGTCGAGCTGCCGCGCGGCAGCTATCTCTTGATCGTGCGCGCGCCCGGATATCACGACGTGCGTTACCCGATCGCGATCGGAAGGCAGGAGCATTGGCTGCCGGTCCGTCCGGGCGCGAGCGAGCCCGAGCCGATCGCGCTACCGCCGCTCGGTAGCATCGACGACGACGAGATCTACGTACCGGGTGGGCCGTTCGTGTGCGGCGGCGATCCGCAGGCAGCCGGCGAGGTGATGCCGCGCCAACGCGTCTGGGTCGATCCGTTCGTGATGCGCCGCCATCCGGTGACCAACGCCGAGCTGCTCGCGATGGTCAACGCATTGATCGATACGCGCGAGCCGAGCGCCGAGGAGCTCGCGGCGAGCGTCGTCCCGCGCCATCGCGGCGCCACCGCCGGCGAGGCGGGCACGATGGTGTGGCCGCGCGACGCGAGCGGCCACTTCGCGCTCGGCACCGACGACGAGGGCGTCACGTGGGAGCCGCGCACGCCGGCGTTCATGCTCAACTGGCACGCCGCCGCGACGTACGCGGCATGGCACGGTGAGCAGACGAGACGTCCATATCGACTGCCCGGGGAGCTCGAGTACGAGAAGGCGGCGCGTGGCACCGACGCGCGCGCGTTTCCGTGGGGCGATTTCTTCGACGCGAGTTGGGCATGCATGCGGCTCAGTCACGAAGCCGGGATCCGGCCGGTCTCCGTCGACGAATTCGCGCGCGACGAGAGCCCGTACGGAGTCCGCGGTCTTGCCGGCAACATCGTCGAGTGGTGCGCCGACGAGTACCGTCGCGAAGGGCCGCCGCTCGCAAACGGCCTGTACACCGCACCGTGCTCGCCGCGAGATAGCGCGGTCGTCGAGCGCACGCTGCGCGGCGGTTGCTTCCTGTTCGATTCGTTCTTGCTCCGCGCCTCGACCCGACACAGCTCGAGCTCTGTCGTGCGCGATGTGACGCTCGGTTTCCGACTCGTACGCTCGTGGACCTGACGAACCAGGAGATTCATGCCGACGCTGCTCCAGTACCTCGCTGCTCTCGCGAACGATCCTGCCGGTCAACAAGCCTTCGCGGAGGATCCCGAGCGCGCGCTCGCGACCTCCGAGCTCAGCGAGCCCGACAAGGCCGCGTTGCGGACTCGGAACGCAGCGCTGATCGGCGCGCTCGTCGGGCGTGAGGCCGTCGCCGCGCTGATCTATGGGTCGCAGCCGCCCGCTCAGTTGATCTACGGTACGGGTGCACCGCAGCCGCAGTTGATCTACGGCGCGAGCGCGCCGCAGTTGATCTACGGCGCCGGCGCACCGCAGCCGCAGTTGATCTACGGCGCGGGTGCGCCGCAGTTGATCTACGGCGTGGGTCAGCCGCAGTTGATTTACGGCGCGGGTCAGCCGCAGCCGCAGTTGATTTACGGCGCAGGTGCGCCGCAGTTGATCTACGGCGCAGGTGCGCCGCAACTGATCTACGGCGCGGGTGCGCCGCAGCTGATCTACGGCGCGAGCGCGCCACCGCACTTGATCTACGGGGCGCAAGCGCCGGCGCTGATCTACGCGCATCCACCGATCTACGCGCAGGCGCCATCACCGGCGCTGATCTACGCGCAAGCGCAACCGCCGGCGCTGATCTACGCGCAGGCGCCATCACCGGCGCTGATCTACGCGCAGGCGCCATCGCCGGCGCTGATCTACGCGCAGCCACCGGCCTCGGACTCGGGCGACAAGCCCAAGTGAGCGGCCTACTCGTTGTCGTCGGGACCGGCATCAAGGCGATCGGACACATGACGCTCGACGCGCGTGCATGGATCGCGTCGGCCGACGAGGTTCACTACGTCACGACCGATCCGATCACCGAGGGCGCGATCCACGCGATCAAGCCCGCTGCGCAATCGCTCTCGCGCTTCTACGAGATCGGTCGCGCGCGTCACGACACGTACGAGGCGATGACGCAGACGCTGCTCGCCGGCGCGCGTGCCGGGCGCACCGTATGTGCGGCGTTCTACGGCCATCCCGGCGTGTTCGTCTACCCGTCGCACGACGCGATCCGCCGCGCGCGCGCCGAGGGGATCCGCGCGATCATGGAGCCCGGCGTATCCGCCGAGGACTGTCTCTTCGCCGACCTCGGGTTCGATCCGGCGGTCGTCGGTTGTGCGCAGTACGAGGCGACCGACCTGCTGGTCTACGGGCGCCGGCCGGATCCATCGGCGGCGCTGATCGTTTGGCAGATCGGTGCAGTCGGCGATCTCGCGTGGAACCCCGGCCGAACCAACGCGGACAACGTGCGCGTGCTCGTCGACGCACTCGCGGCGACGTACGGGCTCGAGCACGTCGTCGTCGTCTACGAGGCCGCGCAGCTGCCGACGTGCCTGCCCACGATCCTGCATCTCCGCCTTGCCGATCTGCCGCTCGCGCCGTTATCGACCGCGTCGACGTTGTTCGTACCGCCGCGCGAGCGTCGCGCGCCCGACGCGGCGATGATCGCGCGACTCGGGCTCGACGGCCGGCGGTTCGGTCTCGGATCGCCGCCGTGAACCGCGCGCGGCTCGCCGCCGTGCTCACCGCACCGCCGATTCCGCCGATCGGGACGCGCGAGGAGATCATCGATGTGCTCTCGGCCGCGGCCGAGCTCGAGCACGCGATCATGTGCCAGTACCTGTTCGCAGCGCTTTCGATCGATCGCGCGTCGCCCGAGCTGTCGCCAGCCGCGAGCGAGCTCGCACGTACGTTCACGCTCGAGCTGCTCGCGATCGCTCGCCAAGAGATGGAGCACCTCGGTATCGTCACGAACCTCCTGATCGCGGTCGGTGCGCCGCCCGACTTCGATCGCCCGAACCTGCCGCTGCAGGCGAACTACTACGCGCTCGACCTCCCGCTGCAGCTCCTCCCGTTCGGCGACGCGTTCCTCGCACTCGCGGTGCGGCTCGAGGAGTCGATCTCCGATTCGAGGGCGCAGCGTGCACTGCCGTACTACCCGACGATCGCGGCGATCTACGATCGCCTGAGCGACGGCCTGCAACATCTCGGCGGCCCCGGCGGCCCGCTCGAGACGACGCTGTTCCTCGGCGCGAACGATCCGCAGATCTCGAACGCCGACTTCGGCGCGACGCCGACGCAGGTCTGGTACAGCCTCACGCTGCTGCCGGTGACCGATCTGAAATCCGCGCTCGCAGCCGTCGAGCTGATCCGCGTGCAAGGCGAGGGCTCGTCATCGGCCGATGTGGACTCGCACTACGCGATCGTCCGACGGATCAAGCAGCAGTGGGATCTGCTCGCGGCCGCGGAACGAGCGGCGATGTGCAAGCCGGTGCCGCCGAACCCCGTCACGCGCCAGCGCGGCGACGTCGATCCGCTCGTCACCTGCTGCCTGCTGCGCGACCCGCGCGCGGTGAAGCTCGCACGGATCGCGAATCGCGCCTACGAGCTGATCTTGCTGCTGCTCGCGCGGCTCTACGGGACGAGCGACGCGACCGCCGCGGACCGCGACGTCTATCGCAAGTACGCCTTCTTCCCGCTGATGACGATCGTGATCCGCCCGCTCGGCGAGATCCTGACCGAGCTCCCCGCCGGCGACGGCGAGCACTGCGCGACCGCGACGTTCGAGCTCGACGCCCCGATCCGCACGTACCCCGATCGCACGAGCTTCAACATCCAGCTCGGCGAGCGACTCGCGCACATCGCCGCCGAGCTCGCCGAGGTCGCCGCGATGCCGGACGTCCCTTCGCGCCTGCAGTTCGTCGCGAAGAACGCGGCGTACGTGCGCGACCGCGTGCTCGCGTACGTGACGACCGGCAAGACGGAGACGCAGACGTGAGCCTCGTCGTCTGCTCGTTCACCGGCTGGGTCCAGGTCAGGCTCGCGACCAACCCCGATCCGACCGACGAGCCGCGCGGCGTCAGCGGCTACACGTTCGCGCTCGCCGGTGAGCCCGATCTCGATCGCGTGCTGCGCACGACGAACCCGGTCGCGCCTCGCACCCACGGCGAGCCGATCGGCGTCTTCGTTCGCCGCGTTGCGATCGACGGCGTTGCCGTCAATGCGCATCCGCTCGTCGGCGCGCAGCTGGAGTTGCTCGGCAACCCGATGTTCGAGTCCGTCAACGAGGTCGTGATGGAGCAGGGCGAGGAGCCGCTCGAGCCATTCGACGTCCAGCTCGTGCACGGTGCGTTTCGCTTCCAGCGCCGCGCGTTCCTCGATCCGAGCACGCCCGACGCGACCGTCTACACGGTGCCGCGCTCGGTGCTCGCGACGCGTCGGGCCGAGGTCGCGCTCGACACGTCGGTGTTGCAAGAGGCGTACGGCACGACGGATCCGTCCGCGTTTCGCGCGAGCCGCCTGCGCGTGCTGCAAGCCGACCTGCGCGCTGCGACGGATCCGAGCCAACGCGCTGCGCTCGGGCGGCGGGTCAGCGAGCTCGAGATCACCGACCCGAACGATCACCGAACCGTGTCGATGACGTTCATCGAGCGTCGTCACTTCGAGCTGAACGGACCGACCGCGCTCGTCGATCCCGACGGCTGGCTTGCGAGGCTCGACACGTTCCAGACGTTTGCGTGCGACGCCGTCATGGGCGCGTGGGATGCCGACACGCTTACGGCGTACTACACGGGCACGCTCGCGCTGCCGACGCGGTGATCAGCCACCTAGAGATCGACCCTGCTTATTCGGCTCGCGGTCTTCATCGTTGTCCAAGCCGGTTCGTGCGACCGCTCGCCCGCGCAAAGATCGCAAGGCATTGCCGACGTCGGCGCAAGCTGTCGGGCTTGTCAGACGATGATCGAGTGCGTAGCCAGCTAACAGGTTATGATCGCGTCTGACGTTCGAGGCGCCGCCTCGGACCGTGCCCACCCGCGGAACGGTTGCCGCGCAGCCGCCGCCAGGCGCGGTCAACGAGAACCCGGTTGGCGTTTCCACAAATCCTACCGGCATCGTGCCGGTCGTCACCGATGCGCTGAAGGTGTCGCCGATCGTGCACCGCTTGTATCGCGCGCTCGGATCACCGTGCCAACCCAGTCGGAACTCGGAAAGGGCGGCGGATCGATCTCTTCCACGTCAGACTTCACGAGGTCCGGTGAGCAGCTGCACGAGCGAGCCGGGAGCAGCGGCGCAGCGTGAAGCTTAATGTGCACCGAGTCGTCGGTATGGAACCGATGGCGATTCGGATCGCGGAGCGCGTCAGTCCCGGGTCGAGCACAAATCCGTATGCGTTCGCGTTGAACGACCCAATAGACAGAGCGGATCCCAGCGGGATGGACCCGTCTTATACCGTCAATGTTCGAAATGAGACTGGTTCGTCGAAATACGCAACAGCAGGGCGTCTTCGGCGGCAACCAGTACCAGTACAAGTACACCCAATGGCGGTACTTCTGGGCCGTACGACCCTGGTAATTCTACTAGTACCGGCGGAGACGATACGGACGAATGAGGGCCGTGGTCATATGTTTTGCTTTGTGTTCGTGCACTGCAACTGCGCATCGCGGATATAGTTGCGTGCCTGGTTTGCGCGAGAGTGTCGTTGTGCAGGAGGGCCGACTGGATCCCTCGGCGGGTTGCGAGGTAAAGGGGATGCCCGACCAAGAGCTGGTGTGCCCGATAGAGCGGTTCGTCGAGTCGCATCTCTTAGTGAACAACGAGTCCGTTCGTAGCGTCGCCATCGTGAGCTCGTCTTTAGAAACACAAGCAACACCGCTGAAGCGGGGCGAAGTTGGGATTGGGATCCGACTCGGGACCGACAGTGGGCTTGTTGTTGTCAATCATCCGGCTGGAGCAATATTCTATTGCTGGTCAGCGCTGCGCGATCGCGGCACGACGACTGTAACTGTATCCCCTTGGTATGGAACGATTCATTGATGGGCCGCCGATCCGATCCGGCGACTACATGACCAAGCGATGGCGTGAGGAGGACATGTCAAAGCTCGTCGCCGATGGCTGGCGCTATCGCGAGCTTTACGACTGCAAGTCGACGTTCATCACGCTCGCGCTCGACGATGGCGCCGACGAGTCGGTCATCCGAGATCGCGTCACGCACGCGAAGCCGCAGCGCGATGCGTTCGACGGCTACAACCGCGGCCTTCAGTGGAATCGCACGTGCGCCGAGGTTGCAAAGCTCAAGCTCGCTCGTCGCGATCCGTCTTGCTACCGGTTTGCTACCGGCGGCCAGGTCATCGAGCTTGTTACGAAAAATGGTGGAGGCGGTGGGAGTCGAACCCACGTCCGAAAATGCTTCAATCCGAACTTCTACGCGTGTAGGCACGCCATTTGAGGTCTCGCCCCCGCCGGCGACGGCCGGTCTGCGGGTGCAACAAGCCAACTGATCTCGGCTCTTCGTCGTTGGCGATCCGAAGAACCCAGCCTGATTGTGTCGGTGCTCGGCGGCTCCAGGCGGAAGCTGCCGGCACCGTCGCTACCTAGTTAATTAGGCGGCGAGAGCAACAGCGTTATCGTTCGCAGTTGCAGAGTTGCCCATTTTTACGTGGCCATGGGCGCCACGACGCGCGATTCGGATGTCTACATCCTCGTCGAATCCGGTACGCCCCCATGTCAAAGAACTCGGTGAGTGTGGGGCTCACCGAGCACATGGTCAAGGTAGCGTCGTCGCCAATGCGAATGGCTAGGGTCGGGCTCGTCGGGCTGGCTGCGTGCGGTGCTGCGACGGCAAAACCCGTAGCGACTCCGGCGGCGGAGGATCACGAGCTCCACGTCGAAATCGCGACAGGTGCCGACGGGCTTCACGTCAAGGTCGTCGGCCACGCCGCGCAGCTCGTGCACGCGCCGCTCGCCGATCTGATCGGCATGCCGGCATCGGGCACCGCGGATGTCGCGATCGATGTCGTCGTGCCGCGCGACGCGCGTGCTGCGACCGGCTCGATCGAGGTGCGCTGCATCTCGCAATGCGCGCTCGGCGACGATGCCGCGCCGACGCGCATCGGCAGCCACGAGTTTGGCTTCTCGCTCGGCAAGGTGCCGATCGATGACTTCGAGCTTCGCGCGACGATCGGCGGCGGCACGCTCGAGATCGCGAAATGGACCGCGCATGTCGAGGGCATCGAGATCGCGATCGTGGGCCGGATCGAGCTCGCCCACGACTTCGGCGATTCCGTGATCACCGGCTGTGCGCGATTTCGCCCGGTGCAAGCCGACGAAAAAATGCGCGAGCTCGCCGCGGTGAGCGGCGCACCGGTCGCGCGCGACGGTTACTACAACATCCGGCTCGCCGGTCACGTCGGCGACATGCGTCGGCTCGCGGAGGTCTGCGACGGATCGGTGCCGATTCCGGTCGACGCCGCGCCGCCACCACCGTCGCAGTCGCCGCAACTGCCGGAGCACGACATCGATCTCTCCGCGATCCGTCAGGTCGGGCCGAACAAATACGCGATCGATAAAGCGACCATCGATCAGATCTTCGCGAACCCGATGGCGGTCGCGAACGGCGCGCGCGTCGTGCCCGCGATGAAAGACGGCAAGCCGCACGGCTTCAAGCTCTACGCGATCCGGCCGACGTCGCTGTTCGCAAAGCTCGGCTTGTTGAACGGCGACACGCTCGTCACGGTGAACGGATTCGATCTGACGTCGGCCGACAAGGCGCTCGAGGTCTACACGAAGCTGCACGACGCGACGACGATCGAGCTCGAAGTGGAGCGCAAAGGCGTGCGCATCACGATCGATTACGTCGTCGATTAATTGCCGACCGACGGCAGCGGCGATTTCAGCTGCCACCGTGGCGTCTTCACTGGTCTGTAGGCAACTGTGCGCGCCGACGAGGTTTCGGTCGGTTGGTGTTTGCCTACATGTGGCTCCGCCGACCGTGGTTTGCA
>DASXEF010000044.1:0-2831 GCA_036490255.1 Kofleriaceae bacterium | reverse complement strand
CGCAGGCTGCCGTCGGGCGCGTACCACGGGCACTCGTAGGTCGCTTCGGTGCGAACCGCGACCGTGTATTGCTGCGCGTGGCGTTCGGTCTCGCGAGCTTGCGGCGACAGTGCGCCGAGATCTTCCGCGTAGGTCCCGCATGTCCCGACCGGTGCCGCATTCAGCCGGCCAGCCGTCATCGCCGTGACGACCGTGACGATCGCGACCACAGCACTGCGTTTCACCATCTATACAGAGAAGACGGCCATCCGGCTCGCGCGTTCAGGCTTTGTAGCGGCACACAGCGGCGTACACGCCAGATCGGCTACGATGCGCCGCGTGAGCGTCCCGATCCCGGCGGACGATGCGGCTCGCGTCGAGGCGTTGCGCGAGTACGACGTCTTGGACACCATCGCCGAGGAGTCGTTCGACCGCGTCACCCGGCTGGTCGCCCGTACCCTCGACGTACCAATCGCGTTGGTGTCGCTGGTCGACCTCGATCGGCAATGGTTCAAGTCGTGCGTGGGGCTCGATGCACGCGAGACCTCGCGCAACGTGGCGTTTTGCTCGTACGCGATCATGTCCGACGAGCTGTTCGTCGTCCCGAACGCGCTGGCGGACGATCGGTTTCGCGATAACCCACTCGTAACCGATGGGCCAAAAATTCGCGCGTACGCCGGCGCGCCGCTGGTCACCGAGCAAGGCTTCCGGCTCGGGACGCTCTGCGCGATCGACCAGCGACCGCGCCAGTTCTCGCACAGCCAGCTCGACACGCTGCGCGATCTCGCCGGCGTGGTCGTCGATCAGCTCGAGCTGCGCCGGCTCGCCCGCGATCGCAAGCTGTTCGAGCGCATCACGAACCTGTCGCCGAGCGCGATCTACATCTTGGACACGCTGCATCAACGCGTGACCTGGGCGAGCCGCGCCGCGAACGAGCTGCTCGGCTACGAGCTCGGCGCGGTCGAGCTGATCATGAGCGACATGCACGAAGACGATCGTGCGCTCGCGATCTCGCACGCGAAGAACGTCGCGCGCTTGCCCGACGGGTTTTACGAAGAGGACACGTTTCGCGTCCGCGCGGCCGACGGCGACTACCGCGCGCTGCTCGTGCGCGAGATGCCGTTCGATCGCGACGGCGAGGCGATCACCGAGACGCTCAGCATCGCGACCGACGTCACCGCGCTCGTTGCCGCCGAAGCGCGTGCGCGCGACGCGGAGCACTTGTTGGCCGATCGCGTGCGCGTGCTCGAGGCCGTGCTCGAGAGCGCCGGCGAAGGCATCATCGTCAGCGACGAGCATCGCCGCATCGTGGTCGCGAACTCGGCGGCGCGCCGGCTCGTCGGCATCGAGGTCAGCGCGAAGCCGCGCGAGTACGGCGACAACGTCGCGATCGAACGCGGCATGTTCGAGGCCGACGGCGAGACCGTGTTCGACCGCGATCAGATCCCGCTGTTGCGCGCGTTGCGTGGCGAGCTCGCCGACGACGTGCGGATGGTCATCAAAGACGAGCTACACCCGGGCGGCGTCCATCTCCAGCTCACGGGCCGGCCGATCCTCGACGATCGCGATCAGATCCGCGGCGCCGTCGTCACGATGGCGGACGTGACCGCGCTCCACGTCGCACACGCGCGCGTCGCCGAGCTCGCGGTGACCGACGCGCTCACCGGGCTGCCGAATCGCCGCGTGCTCGACGATCGACTCGAGCTGCTCGCCGCCGAGGCGCGACGCGGCCGGCGGTTCTCGCTCGCGATCGTCGACATCGATCACTTCAAGCGCGTCAACGATACGCACGGTCACGCGGTCGGCGATCGCGTGCTCGTCGGCGTCGCACAAGCGCTGCGCGACGCGGTTCGCCGCAGCGATCTCGTCGCGCGGCTCGGCGGCGAAGAGTTTTGCGTCGTGCAGACCGACGTCGATCCCGATCTGATGGCGATGTTGACGGAGCGCTTACGCACGACGATCGAGACGTCGATCAGACCGATCGCGGTGACCGCGAGCTTCGGCGTGTGCCACTCGAGCGTGTCGATGGTGCCGGGCGAGATGCTGGTCAAAGCCGACGGCGCGCTGTACATGGCGAAGCGGGCCGGCCGCAATCGCGTCGCGATCGCCGAGTGACTTCACGCGCGCCGGGCGTGCGTGAGCCGCCAGAGCAGCGCGAGTAGACGATCGAGAATCACGAGCGATGGAGCCGCTGGTGCGATCCATCCCCACGAGTCGGCGACTGCGAGTGCGGCTTTGACTTCGGCGGCGCTGCCGTGCGCCGATTCGAACCGCATGCGTTGGTGGCCGGCGGTGTTGCGCGAGCCTTCGGCGAGATTGAGCACGATGCTCGTCGCCGCGCGATGCAATTGATCCGCGAGGTCGCGATCGTGCTTCTTGATGATCGGCACGACGTCGCGGAGCGAACGAACGAGGTCGAGGGAAACTTCATAGGCGATAAACATGTTGGCGATCTCCTGAGAATTGGTTCGTGGGACCCCAGCTCCTCGGGCTGACCGAGGTCGGGGCGCTCTCGCCCGTCACGCGCCCAGAGCGCAGGTGTCGTGACGAGCGCTCTGCACCACGTCCGCAGTCGATCGTTCGTCGGCGCATGCGGCGGTCGATCGCAGGGCGCGGGCGTTGCGGCGCTCGGCGCGACGCGTGCGCGAAGGCGCGTCGGGCGAGCGCCCCGACCGAGGCGGTGACGACAACGAGCGCACAAACGGCTGCGGTTACGCCAAACGGCTGCGGTTACGCCAAACGGCTGCGGTTACGCCAAACGGCTGCGGTTACGCCAAACGGCTGCGGTTACGCCAAACGGCTGCGGTTACGCCAAACGGCTGCGGTTACGCCAAACGGCTGCGGCGTCACTA
>DASXEF010000027.1:0-9347 GCA_036490255.1 Kofleriaceae bacterium | reverse complement strand
TGTGCTCGAGCACGCGCGTCGCGGTCTCGGCGTCGCCGCCTTTTTCGGAGAGCCCGGCGAGCGCCCACGTCGCTTCGGCGTGATACGGGCGCAGCGCGAGCACGCGCTCGTACGCGGCATGTGCACCGGCGAGATCGCCGACGCGTTCGTGCAACACGTCGCCGGCTGCCATCAGCGCCGCGATCTTGTTGTCTTCGTCCTTCGCGCTATCGGCTTCGCGCAACTTCGCATCGGCGAACGCGCGCGGATCTTCATCGGCCGACGATGCCTGCGCGAGCGCGGCGAGCGCGGTCGGATGCTCCGGCACCAGCACGAGCGCTTCATCGATCGCGCTGCGCGCGCCGGCGCGATCATCGAGCTTGTCGAGCCGCAGCTGCGCGAGCCGGATCAAGAGTGCGGCGCGATCGCCCTTCGATGCGCCTTTCTCGTTCGGTTCCATCGCGAGCAGTCGCGCTTCGAGCAGCGCCGCGGCTTCGCGATCGCGGCCCGCTTTCGCGAGCGTGCCGACCATCTGATCGGCGAGCTCGCTGTCTTCCGGCGCGATCGTGCGCGCGTGGCGCAGCGCCGCCGCGGCTTCTTCGGGCGAGTCGAGCCACTCGGACAGCACGCTGGCGCGACGCGCGAGCAATTGCGCGCGCTCGGCCGGATCGCGTGCGAGCCCGGCGCGACGACGCAGCGCCTCGGCGAGCTGTTGCCAGCGCGCTTGGCTTTGATACAGCCGATCGAGCGCGGCCCATGCTTCGTCGTCGTCGGGCCACAGCTGCGTGACCGTCTCGTACGATTCCATCGCGCGATCGGGCAGCTCGAGCTCTTTCTCGTAGATCTGCGCGATCGAGCGCAACGCGCTGCGCGCCTCGTCGGTGCCTTCGGCGATCTCGCTGATCCGCGTCAGCGTCTCGATCACTTTGCTCCAGCGACCGACCGCGCCGTAGAGCTCGGCGAGCTTGAACAGCACGCTCGTATCCGCCGGCGCGATCAGGCGCAGGCGTTCGAACGCGTCGATCGCGTCGTGCGAGCGATGGATCTTGTCGGTGTAGATCGCGGCGAGCTCGCGGAGTAGCTGCGGCCGCTCGGTCTCGGGCGCCGCCGTGCCGAGCCGCGGATCGGTGCGCTCCTCGAGCGATGCGGCGAGCTCGACCCAGCGACCTTCGTTGCGATACAGCTCCTCGAGCCGCGCGCGCGCCGACACGTCGTTCGGCAACATGCCGAGGATGCGGCGCAGCTGCGCCTCGGTCTCGCGCGGCCGCTTCTGCTCGAAACGGATCTGCGCGACGTCCATCAGGAGATCCGCCGCTTGCTGCGCGGTCTCGGCTTCTTCGGCGAGGTTCTCGTAAAGATCGGCGAGCCGATCCCACGCTTTGTTCTCCGCCGCGATGCGCTGCAGCCGCGCGCGCACTTCACCGATCGAGTCGTTCGTGCTCGTCGTCGTGCGCCGCGTTTGCGCGAACGCGCGGGCGAGCGCGTCGAACGCGCGCGCGATGTCCTTCGCGCCGCTCTCCCAGACTTCGGAGGCGCGGAACAACCAGCGCAGCCGCGCCTGCGCGTCGGGCGCCGGCAAGCTCTCGTACGCGACCGCGAGCTCTTCCCACGGCGATTCGAACGCGCGATTCGGCAGCGCCGGCAGCGGCGGGCGACGAACCGCGACCTGCGGCTTGCGGCCCATGCCGGGCAGCGGCGGCGGCGCCGACACGCGCCGCGCGCGCGAGCCGGGCTCGATCTGCGGCGGTCGCGGCGGCGGCGGCGGCAGTTTCGTAGCGCCCGTCGTCGAGCGAACACCGGGCAAACCCGGGCGCGACGGCGCCGCGGGCGGCGACGGCGGGATCGCGAGCGTCGCGATGTCGTTCATCGACAACGTCATCGTCGCGTTCTCGCCGGCGAACTGTTGTTGCTGGCGCGCCTTCGCTTCGGCGAGCTCGAGCTCGTCGACGTCGATCGGTTGCGTCGAATCACCGACGCTCAGGTTGGCGTCGAGATCGGCATCCGACAGCGGATCGGTCTGCAGCCGTTTGTGCGCGTGTGCTCGCACCGGGCCGGAGCGATTCGCCGACGCGACCGCTTCGGCGACCGCGGTCTCGGCCTGGATCGTCGCGATCGGCGGCTCGGCGCGCGGCGTCTTGTCGGCGTCGCGATACTTGCCGATCACGCGCGCGAGCCGCCACAAGTGCGACGCGGTCTCGGCATCTTCGGGCGCGAGCAACAGCGCGATCAAGTGCGTGCGATACGCGCGCGGCGCGTCTTTGAGCTGCTCTTCGATCGTCTGCGCTTTGCGGCGCAACAGCACGACGCGTTTCTCGGTCGACGGCGCGCGTTCGATCAGCGCCGAATCGACGGCGACGACATCGGTCCACGCGCGCGCTTTCGCGGCGAGCGTTTCGAGCGCGGCGCGAACATCGTCGCGCTCGGGCGCCCACGAAAATGCAGCCAGCACGTCGGCGACGGCCGCTTTCGGATCGCCGACGCGCTCGTCGAGCAAGCGCGCGCGACGCAGGTACAGATCGACGCGCTCGGTCGGCGCGCTCGCGGTGAGCACGAGCTCGAACGCGTCGAGCAATTGCTTCCACACCGGGCGCTGATCGAGCTCCGACGCGAGTCGCTCGAGCTCGCCGAGCAGCTCGCCGTCGCGCGGCGCGGCAGCGAGCGCTTCAGCGATCACGTGCACGCCGCGCGGCTTGTCGCCGAGCCGGCGCTCGAGCAAACCGGCGAGCTCGCGCGACAGCGCGACGAAGCGCTGCACTTCGGCCGGCACACCGCCGCCCGCCGCGACGAGCCGCTTGCGCTCGTCGGTGAGCACCTCGGCGAGCTCGCGCCACAAGCCGTACGATTCACCGGCGCGACGCACGTCGGCGAGCGTTTGCTCGTCGGGCGCTTCGTCGTGCGCGCGACGCCACCAGCGGAACGCGCCTTTCGGATCGGCGAGCTTGTCGGCAGTGGCGGCGGCGATCCGCTGCACCAGCGTACGGCGCTCGTCGGCCGCGACCGCCGATTCCGACGGATCGCGATCGGCCGCAGCGGCGACGTTGCGCTGCAGCAGGCGCTCGAGCATCTGGACGTGCTCTTTCCAACGCCCGAGCTTGGCGAGCAGATCGGCCGCGGCCGCCATCGCCTCTTCTTGATCCGGATCGAGCTCGAGCACGCGGCGGAACGCCTGCAGCGCGCGCGTCGGGTTGCCGAGACGATCGCGGCAGATGAAGCCGATCTCGAGGCCGCGCGAAACCTTGCGAATCGGCTCCGGCGACAGATACATCTCGCGCTCGGCGATGCGCACGGCGGCGTCGAAGTCGCCGCGCGATTCGTGCAAGCGGCGCAGCGCCGTGTGCGCTTCGAGGTGATTCGGGTTGATGTCGCGCAGTAGCGCGTCGAGCACTTTGATCGCGTCGTTCGGCGCGCCGAGCCGCTCTTCGAGGATCCCGGCGCGCTCCATCGCGATCGCGGCCGCGCGCTCGCTGTCGTCGGCGAAGCCCGAGCCGAAGAGCACCTCGCTCTGACGGCCGAGCATTTCGGCGAGCTCGCGCCACTTCGATTGCGCGCGATACAGCCGCGTCAGCGCGTCGAGCGCGTTGCGGCTCTTCGGCGTCAGCTCGAGCAGGCGATGCCACGCCTTGATCGCCCGCACCGGATCGTTCAAGTGCTGCTCGAGCACGACCGCGTAGCGCTCGAGATCGCCCGCGCGGATCGCGGCTTCGGGCGTGCCCGGCGGAGGCAGCGGCCGGCCACCGTCGACGCGCTCGAGCACCTGCGCGAGCTCGGGCCAGCGCTCGGCGCGATCGTACAAGCTCGATAGCGCGGCGAGCGCGTCGGGATCCGACGGCGACGCCTTCATCGTCTGTTCCCAGCGCTCGAGCGCGCGCACGTCGTCCTCGCGCTCGGTCGCCATCTTCGCGAGCCGCTTGAGCAGCTTCGCGCGCTCGGCCGGATTGCCGGCGGCGGCGACGTGATACTCGAGCGTCTGCTCGAGCCGCGGATCGTTCGCCTTGTCGAGCACGCGCTCCATGCGCTCGAGCGCGTCGCGATCGCCCGGCAACAGCTCCAAGATCGTGCTGCACGCGAACACGACGCCGTCGACGTCGGCGAGCCGCACTTCGAACAGCTGCGCGAGCCGCCGCAACATCGTCAGGCGCTCGGAGCGCTTCGCGACCGGCCATTCTTTCGCCGCATCGGGCGCGCGACCGGCTTTGCGCATCTGCGTCGCGAGCCGTTCCTGATCGAGATCCAGCGTGCGGCGCAGCGTGTGCGCGAGCCCGGCGTCGTCGCCTTCTTTTTCGTAGAGCTCGGCGAGCGCCTTGAGCGTCGCGTCGTCATCGGGATTTTCGGTGAGGACTTGCTCGTAGAGCTCGATCGCGCGGCGCGGCTCGAGCTGGCGCTCGCGGTACGTCTGCGCCATCTTCTTGAGCGACTGCATGCGGGTGATCGGATCGCCCGCGGCCGCGACCTCGTGCTCGAGGCTGACGACCAGTTGCTCCCACATCTTGCCGCGCGCGGTGAGCCGGCGCAGCGCCTCGCTCACTTTCGGCGAGCTCGGCTCGAGCTCGGCGATGCGCTGCCACGCGTCGATCGCGCGCGGAATGTCGCCGAGACGCAGCTCGGCGAGCTGGCCGATTTCTTCGAGCCGGCGGACCATCTCGCTCGGCGATTCGCCGGCGTCGCGCGCGTTGTCGAGCGCGAACTCGTACAGATCGATCAGGCCGCGCCAATCGCGGCGCTCGCGAAAGTGATCGACGTAGCGGGCGAGCGCTTCTTCGTGCGACGGCGAGATGCCGAGCGCTTGATGCAGCAGCTCGGCGGCGCGGTCGCGATCGCCCATGTGCTCGCGCGCGATCGTCGCGAGCTCCAAGATCTCGGCGACGATCGCGTCGACCGCGACTTCGGGATCTTGGCCGAGCGCGGTGACTTCCGCTTCCATCAGCCGCGACAACTGTTCCCACGACGCGTCGTCGCGCAGGAGCTCTTTGAGCTCCCCCGAGATCTTGCCGCCGGGCGGCTCGTACGCGACGAGCTCGGTGAGCACTTCGCGCAGACCATCGCGATTCGGTAGCTGCGTGCGATACAGCGCGGCGCGGCGGCGGAGCAGCTCGCGGCGCTCGTCGGGATCCTGCACGACCGTCGTGCGATGGCGCAGCATGCGATCGAGCTCGTCCCACTGCGACGACGTCGACAGCGCTTCTTCGAGCGCGCGCGACGATGCCTTCGCATACGGATCGACGCCGACCGCGCGGCGCAGATAGTTGATGCCGGTCGAGTCGCCGCGCTCGGTGCGGCGCTTGCCGAGCTCGACGAACAGCTCGCCGGCTTTGTGGCGCGCCGTCTCTTGCGCAGGGCCGTCGCGGAACCCGGGGCTCGCGTAGATCTCGGCGAGCGTCTCGGCGATCTCGTGTGCGCTCGGATCGAGCCGCGACGCTTCTTCGAGGTGCGTCGCCGCGGTCTCGAGATCTTTGCGGCGCTGCGCGACGCGGCCGAGCTCGAGCCGGATCCGCGCCTTCTTCGCGTTGTGCTCCGGCGCCTTGCCGAGCACGTCGAGCTCGGCCTGGTAGAGCTTCATCACCATCGCGTCGTCGCCGAGCGATGCGTAGAGCTCGCGCGCGGCTTCGAGCGCCTCGGTGCGCGACGGCTCCAGCTTCCACGCCTGCTGGAAGTGCCACAGCGCGCGATCGACGCGGCCGAGGTGATCGTTCCACAGCGCGGCGACGCGGCGATGTTGATACGCGCGACGCGCGATCGCTTCGGGCTTCTTGTTGGTCGCGCCGCGCTTGCCGAGCTCGGCGAGCTCCGCTTCCAAGATCTCGACGGCGGCCGCCGGATCGTTGGGCTCGACGATCTCGAGCAAGCGATCGCTCGCGCGATCGTTCGTCGGATCCAGTTCGAGCGCGGTGCGCAGGTACTCGATCGCCGTCGCGGTCTCGCCGAGCACGATCATCGCTTCGCCGGCTTCGGACCACGCGTCGGCGGCGCGGATCGGATCGCGTTCGTGTTGCGCCCATGTCGCGCAAACATCGGCGAGCAATTCGCCGCGACCTGCGTCGCGCAATTCTTGACGAAGCGCAGCGAAGTCTTTCGCATCCGGTTGCTGCCGGAACACGACAACTTTTGCTTCGAGCGGGTCGACGGATCGCGAGGGCTGCGTGGAAAACGTGTCAGGCATCCGCGGCGAACGAAGCTACCACGAAGGCGTGTAAGCTGCCGCAATGCAGAAGGAATCGCGAGCCATCGCCGCGTTCGGAACGGTCGGCGTGCTGTTCGTGGTCGGCGCGCTCGTCGTGCCGAAGCTCGTGCAGGGCGCATCGGGCGTCGAAGGCCTGCCGATCGCTGCGAAAGAGCCTTCGCCGGAGCTGGTGACGCCCAATCAGAAGCCGCCGGCGACCGTGCCGCGGCTATTCGGCTCGCCGGCGCTGTCGAAGACGCAGATCGCGTTCGCGTTCGCCGGCGAGATCTGGACCGTGCCGCGCGACGGCGGCACCGCGCGCCGGCTCGTCGTCGGCCAGCAGCGCAACGAGGCGCCGATCTTCTCGCCCGACGGCAACATGATCGCGTTCACCGGCACGTACGACTACAACACCGACGTCTACGTCGTGCCCGCGGCCGGTGGCGAGGCGCGCCGATTGACGTATCAACCCGGCAACGACAGCGCCGTCGGCTGGACGCCCGACGGTACGAAGATCTTGTTCCGCTCCGACGCGCACACGCGCCGGCACCTGCCGCAGCTCTATACGGTGGCGATGACCGGCGGCCTCGCGACCGAGCTGCCGCTGCCGTCGGGCACGACCGGCAGCTACTCCGCCGACGCGACGCACCTCGCGTACTCGCCGTATCCGCAGTGGGAGGCGGGCTGGAAGCGCTATCGCGGCGGCCAGTTCGCGCGGATCTGGCTCGCCGATCTCGCCGATTCGAAGGTCACGAAGCTGCCGAAAGAAGGTGCGAACGATCGCGCGCCGATGTGGATCGGCGACACGATCTACTTCCTGTCCGATCGCGACGGCCAGGTCGGGCTCTACGCGTTCGACGTCGGCGGCAAAGACGTCCGCGAGCTCTACAAAGATCCCGAAGGCTTCGATCTGCGCTCGGCGCAAGCCGGCCCCGGCGGCATCGTGATCGAGCGCGTCGGCCGGCTCGCGATCTACGACCTGGCGACGAAGCAAGCGAAGCCGATCGACGTCACGATCGTCGACGATCTGCCGCAGACGCGCGTGCAGTTCGAGCACGTCGCGCCCGATCAGATCTTGCACGCGAGCCTCGGGCCGGCCGGCAAGCGCGTGCTCGTCGAGGCGCGCGGCGAAGTGCTCTCGGTGCCGGTCGAAAAAGGCGACGCGCGCAACCTGACGCAGAGCCCCGGCATCGCCGATCGCGATCCGGCGTGGTCGCCCGACGGCAAGTGGATCTCGTGGCTCTCCGATCGCAGCGGCGAGTACGCGCTCTATTTCATGTCGCCCGACGGCCTCAGCGACGCGCACGTCGTCCAGCTCGCGAAGGGGTTCTACTTCTCGCCGCGATGGTCGCCCGATTCGAAGAAGGTCGTGCTCACCGACAATCGATTGAACCTGTGGCTGATCGACGTCGATCACCCGACCGCCGTGAAGATCGATACGAACCTGTACGAAGAAGACGACTTGGATCCGGCGTGGTCGCCCGACAGCAAATGGGTGACGTACGTCAAGAACCTGCCGAACAACCTGCACGCCGCGTTCGTGTACTCGCTCGACCACAAGCAGCCGAAGCAGCTCACCGACGGGCGCAGCGACGTCCACTCGCCGCGCTTCGATCGCAGCGGCAAGTACTTGTGGTTCATCGCGAGCACCGACACCGGGCTCGGCGGCAGCCCGCTCGACATGTCCGCGCTCAATCACACGATCTCGGCGAACGTGTACGGCATCGTGCTGCGCAAGGATCTGCCGTCGCCGGTCGCGCCTGAAAGCGACGACGAAGGCTCTGCCGCGCAGGCCAAGCCCGAGCAGGCCGGCGATGCCACGCGCATCGATTTCGATTCGATCGATCAGCGCATCGTCGCGCTGCCGATCGAGCGCGCGAACTATCGCCGCATCATCGCGGGCACGGCGGGCGTGCTGTTCGTCGCCGCCGCGCCGCTCGGCACCGCCGACGAAGACGCGGTCGAGAACGACGGCACCGCCGACGTCACGATCTCGCGCTTCGATCTCAAGACGCGCAAGCTCGACAAGCTCGTCGATCACGCGGCGGTCGCATCGCTGTCGATCTCCGCCGACGGTTCGAAGCTGCTCTACGCGACGAGCGGCGCGTGGTTCGTCATCGGCACCGATGGGCCGCCGGCCGCCGGCACCGGCGCGGTCGCGAACATGGCGAGCATCGAGGTTCGCGTCGATCCACGCGCCGAGTGGAAGCAGATGTTCCACGAGGTCTGGCGGCTCGAGCGCGACTTCTTGTACGACGCGCACGCGCATGGCCTCGACCTCGCGGCGGCAGAACGAGTCTACGCGCCGTTCGTCGATGGCATCGCGAGCCGCGACGATCTCAACGAGCTGTTCGTCGAGATGCTGTCGAACCTCGTCCTCGGTCACGTGTTCGTGCGCGGCGGCGCGACGCCGGCACAGCACTACGTCTCGGTCGGCATGCTCGGCGCCGACTACGCGATCGATCACGACCACTACCGCTTCGCGCACATCTATCACGGCGAGAACTACACGCCCGGCTTGATCGCGCCGCTGACGCAACCGGGCGTCGTCGTGCACGAGGGCGATTACTTGTTCGGCGTCAACGGCCGGCCGGTGATCGCCGGCGAAGCCGTCGAGCGCGCGTTCCTCGACACCGCCGGCAAGCAGACGATCATCACGGTCGCGGCAAGCGCGGACGGTCACGACAAGCGCGACGTCACGGTCGTGCCGGTCTCGAGCGAAGGCGATCTGCGCGAGCGCAGCTGGATCGAATCGAATCGGCTCGCGGTCGAGCAGCTGTCGGGTGGCAAGCTCGCGTACGTGTTCGTGCCCGACACGTTGTTCGCCGGGCTCGCGAGCTTCGACCGCTACTTCTTCTCGCAGGTCGACAAGCAGGGCGTCGTGATCGACGAGCGCTTCAACGACGGTGGCCAGATCGCCGACTTCATCATCAACGTGCTGTCGGTCAAGCCGTCGCTCGTGCTCGCGTCGCGCAGCGGCGGCTTACGCAGCCAACCCGGCGAAGCGATCTTCGGGCCGAAGGTCATGCTCGCGAACGAGAGCTCAGGCTCGGGCGGCGACGCGCTGCCGTGGCTGTTCAAGCGCGCGAAGCTCGGCCTGGTGATCGGCACGCGCACGTGGGGCGGCTTCGTCGGCTTCGACGACGCCGAGCCGCGCCTCATCGACGGCGGCATCGTCACGCTGCCGAACGAAGGCTTGTTCGACGCGGAG
>DASXEF010000016.1:0-27147 GCA_036490255.1 Kofleriaceae bacterium | reverse complement strand
CCGCGGAAGCGGGAATTGTTTACGTCGTCGATCGCGAGTCCCTGCAGCTCGACGCATCGCCGTGGGAGCTGCACCTCGGCGTCGGCTCGAGCGCGCCGCTCACGATCGCGCTCACGCAAGCGCCGCCGGCACCCGTGACTGTCGCGATCGAATTCGAGGCCAACCTGACTATCGATCCCACGACGGTCACGCTCGACGCGACGAGCTGGAGTACCGGCGCGACGACGATGATCACCGCAAACGGCCCCGGAATCGGCATCGCACTCGAGCTCGATGCCGGCAGCGACATGCCGCATCAAGTCGCCTTCGTCGACGTCGATCCCTAGCCGATGTTGAAATCTTCTTTGGCGTGCGCCGCGCCCGAGCCGTCGGTGAATCGCGACAGCGTGTAGCGCTCGAAGATCTCGTGCTTGGTGCCGCCGGTGAGCCACTCGCCGTAGAGCTTGCCGACGATCGGCGCCATCATGAAGCCGTGGCCGACGAAGCCACACGCCACGAACATGTCGGGATGGCCCGGCACCGCGCCGACGATGGGATTGCCGTCGGGCGATTGATCGTACGGGCCGGCCCATTGCCGCAGGATCTTGATGTCGCCCAAGATCGGCATGAGCTTGACGAGGCGCCGCGCGTACGTCGACAGAAACTCGAGCGTCGAGCCCATCGCGTACGTCGATGCGTGGCCGGGAATCGTCACGCCGCCGACGATCTCGCCGCGCATCGACTGGCTGCAGTAGAGCCCGCTCGCGAGCTCGCTCACCATCGGCCGCAGGAACGGCTTGAGCGGCTCCGACGAGCAGATCTCGTGGCGGATCGGATACGTCGGGATGTCGACGCCGACGAGCTTCGCGAGCTTCGGCGACCACGCGCCGGTCGCGTTGATCACGCGGCGCGCGCGCACGTTGCCGCGCGTCGTCGCGACGATGTAGCCGCCGCCGTCCTGCGCCTGCAGCCCGGTGACCGGCGTCTGCGTGAAGATGCGCACGCCGTGCGCCGCGGCTTGCCGCGCGTAGCCCCACAAGAACGGCCACGGAAACAAGATGCCGTCGGTCGGGTTGTAGGCGGCGCCGACGATGCCGGTGAGATCGAGCTCGGGCACGATCTCCTGCGCGGCGAGCGGCTCGAGCATGCGCGTCGCGACGCCGCAGCGATTCTGGATCGCGATGTTCTTCTCGAGCCGCGCGACTTCTTTCTCGCTGCGCGCCAAGAACAAGTAGCCGCCCTGGCGAAACCAGACGTTGACGCCGACGTCGACCGCGAATCGGCGGCACAGCTCGACCGACTCCTGCATCAGCCGGATGTTGATCTCGGTCGCCCACTGCTGACGCACGCCGCCGCCGTTGCGGCCGCTCGCGCCTTCGGCGAGATAGCCGCGTTCGATCACGACGACGTCGTCGAGCCCGTGGCGCGCCAAGTAGTACGCGATCGCGAGGCCCATCACGCCGCCGCCGACGATCGCGACCTCGACGTGCTCGGGCACGGTGCCCGAGCTCTCGAGCATCGGCGGCAGTCGAATCTCGCCGGAGACGTCGGCGCGGGACTCGTCCTCGTCGTCGCCGTCGTTCCCCATCATGGCCGAGAACCTCGCTCGCCGGGGACCGGCGGCTCGTCGTCCTCGAACCGGTGCGCGTCGGGCGCGTTCGCGAGCAGCTTGATCGGCGTCGGCGCGAGCGGCGGTCGCGACGTGAACGGCGGGATCGCCGCCGGCGGTTTACCGCTGAGCCGCGCGAGCTGCGTCGCCATCGGCGCGAGGCACTCCTTGCCCTGACACGGCCCGGTGCCGAAGCCGGTGTAGCGCTTGACCTCCTCGATATCGAGGTAGCCGCGATGCACGCAATGCTCGAGATCGGACAGCGTGACGTCTTCACAACGACACAGCACGATCTTGCGCGCCATCGCTAGGTCCCTCCCAAGCTGTTCGCGACGTTCGCGCCGACGCGGGCGCCATCGAGCGCGGCGTGATCGGCGCCTTGATAGCCGGTGACGTCGCCGCACGCCCAGACGTTCGCCGCGAACGTGTGGCCGTCTTGATCGACCGCGACCTTGAAGCCGCCCGCATCTGGATCGAGCACGACGCGGCAGCCTTGTTGGCGCGCGCCTTCGGACGCCGGCGACGGAATCGCCGCGACCGCGACGAGATCGCAATCGACGAGCCCGTTCGGCGTCTCGACCGCGCTGACCCAACCGCGGCCGCGCGTTCCGATCGTGTCGGCGACCGGCACGCGCTCGACGGCGGCACCAGCGGTCTCGAGCGCGGTCGCGAGCGCCGCGCATTCGTGCGCCTGGCCCGCGCCTTCGACGATGCAGATCTTGTCGCCGCCCAAGATGCCGTGCTCGACGAGCAAGCGGCCGACCGCGCGCGCCGCGATCACGCCGGGTCGATCGTTATCGGCGAACGGCAAGTTGACGACGTAGCCACCGGTCGCCCAGATCCACGCGCGCGCGTGGACGCGGACGAGCTGATCGGGCGCGGCGACGGCGAGCACGCCGCCGTCGTCTTCGGGGAAGTAGCCGATCGCGGTCGCGCGCGCGAGCAGCTCGACGCCGGCCGCGGCCGCGTCGGCGGTCTTGCGATCGGCGAGCTCGCGACCCGCGCGCGGATCGGCGCGCAAGCTGCCACCGGCGCGCAGCTGATCGTCGACGAGCAACGTCGACTTGCCGGCGCGCGCGAGCGCGGTTGCAGCGGCGAGACCTGCAGGTCCACCACCGATCACGCACGCGTCGACGTTGCGCTCGCCGACGTCGGGCAGCGAATGCGCGGCGGTCTCCGGCAACTTGCCGAGACCCGAGAGCTGGCGGACGACCTTGTTCGCGAGCTTGTTGAGCACCGAGCTGCGCGTCATCAGCGTGTGATGATCGAGCCCGCGCGAGAACAAGAAGTCGACGGCGCCGAACAGATCGTGCTCCGCCGACGGGAACGCGTTCTGGCCGATCGCTTCGGCGCCCGCGCTGCATGGCGTCTGACACGCGCGCAGGTTCGGCACGCCATCGATGCGAACGAGACAGCCACTGCAATGGCCTTCGAGACAAAAGAACGTGCGTGGCCGATGATATTTGAGCGATCGCGACAGCACGCGCGTGCCGCTCGCCAACGCCGCCGCCGCGATGCTCTCGCGCTCGAACGCGCGCAAGGCCGTCTCGGCGATCCGAATTTCGACCGCCGCGCCCCTCGCTCCGTCGGAAATCGGTAGCCGACGCGCCACGTTCGAGAAATACCACGGTTCGTTGCTTTGGCCTGCCGGGACAGATAACCTTTCAGCCTCGAAAGGACAGGGGAAACCCAACTATGGCGACACCTACGAGACCGTGCCCGTACTGTGGGGCAGCGGTGCTGATGAACGCACCCGCGTGCAACACGTGCGGTCGCCCGATGCCGCCGATGCAGGCCGGAGCGCCACCGGGTGGTGGTGCGCCTGCGAAGACGATGTTCGGCTACGCGGCACCACAGCTGCCGCAGCAACAACAACGCCCACCGGCCGGTGCGCCGCAACCGGCGCCGCGTCCGTCGCAACCGGGACAGCCGGGCGGATATCCGCAACAAGGATTCCAACCGCCGCCGCAACAAGGCTTCGCGCCACCGCCGGCGGCACAACCGCAACCGGCGCCGCAGGCGAATCCGTACGGTCAACCGCAGCAACCGAATCCATACGGTCAGCCGCAGCAACCGGCGGCGCCCGCATACGGCCAGCCGCAGCCGAATCCGTACGGTCAACCGCAGCAACCGAATCCGTACGGTCAACCGCAACAGCCGCAGCCGATGCAGCAGCAACCGAACCCGTACGGTCAGCCGCAGCCGATGCAGCAAGGCTTCCCGCAGCAGCAGCAACCGAACCCGTACGGTCAGCCGCAGCAACAGCCGATGCAGCCGCAAGGGTTCCAGAACCCGAACCCGGGTTATCCGCAGGCGCAGAATCCGTACGCGCAGCCGGAGCAGCATCACGGCCACGGCGGGATGGATAACTTCGCCGCGCGAATCCCGCAGTCGGCGCCGGGGACGATCTTCGGCTATCCGGTGTCGATGCTGCGCGATCCGAGCTTGCAGCGAAAAGTCCTGTTCTTCGCCGGCATCGCGTTGCTCGCGTCGATCATCGTGCCGCTCGCGACGTCGCCGAGCCTCGTACTTCCGATCCAACACATCGGCTGGGATCTCGTGATCTGGCCGGTGATCGCCGGCGCGGCGTATCTGATCGTCGCCGCGGCGCCGCCGAACCTTCGCCAGCAAATTCCGCCGGCGGTGATGCAATGGATCCCGTTCGGGATCTCGTTCGCAGGTATCGCGATGATGGGTGGCGCAGGCGGCGGCGGCCCGATGGCGCTCGGCGGCGTGCACATCCTCGGCTACGCGATCCTCGTGTTCGGTCTGCTCGCGCGCATCTCGCAGCCAAATGATCAAATCGCGCGCATCGTGATCGCGGTCGGCGGTGGCTTGATGTTGCCGGGCTTCATCGATCTGTTCCACGCGTTCGACTTCTTCAAGATCAGCTTGTTCCTCGGCGTGTGGGCGCTGATCTGGCTCATCGTCAGCGCGCTCGGCGTGTTCTGCATCGTGTTCGTCGTGCCGCCGCAGAAGCTGCCGCCGGCGCTGCAAGCGGTCGACGCGTTCGGTCCGCTGATCGCGGCCGTGCTGATCCTGTGGCTGCCGCTGCAGGTCGTGTTGCTGATGCTGTTCGGCGTCGTCAACCACGCCGGCATCGGCGCGATCCTCGGCGGCGCTCGCGCGCTGCTCTACATCGTCGCGTTCTTCGGCGTGCTCATGATGGCCGCGCCGGCCGCGTACGAAGAAGCGATCGCGCTCATCACCGGTCGCCGCAGCGGTCCGCCGCCCGGCAACTACCCGCCGCAAGGTGGTGGCTACCCGCCGCAAGGTGGCGGTTATCCTCCGCAAGGCGGTGGCGGTTATCCGCCGCAAGGTGGCGGTGGTTACCCGCCGCAAGGCGGCGGCGGTGGTGGCGGTGGTGGCGGCGGCTGGCAATAGTCGCTGACACACAGACGGCCCGCTTCGGCGGGCTGTTTTCGTTTCGGCGCTATCATTGCGCGCATGGCGTCCGAGCGATCTGTCGAGCTCAAGGTCGGCTTGTTGATCGTCGTCTCGACCGCGATCCTCGTCGGGTTCATCTTCGTGCTCGGCAACTTCTCGCTGCACTCGGGCTTCGAGATCCAGGTCGACTACGATTACATCGGCGCGCTGCAACCCGGCGCGCCGGTGAAAGTCTCCGGCATCAAGGTCGGCAAGATCGAGGCGGTCGACTTTCTCGGCGGCAAGCCGGATCCGAAAGTCGGCGGCCAGCGCGTGCAGGTACGCGTCACCGCGTGGATCGAAGATCGCGTGCGCGACAGCATCCGCAGCGACGCCGAGTTCTTCATCAACACCGCCGGCGTGCTCGGCGAGCAGTATCTCGAGATCGTGCCGGGCCACGACTGGGACAAGCCGGCGATCGCCGCGAACACGGTCATCCACGGCGCGCCCGCCGTGCACGATCCGCCGCGCACCGATCTCGTCGTGTCGCGCTTGTACGAAGTGCTCGATGGCGTGTCGTCGGTGCTCCACGACGATCGCGACGCGATCAAGCACGTGCTGTCGAACAGTGCGAGCGCGATCGCCCAGCTCAACCAGCTGCTCACAGATCGCCGCCAGCAGATCGGCGACTTGATCGCGTCGGCGGGCGACCTCGCGAAGCAAGCGACGATCACGCTCGGCAAGGTCAACGCCGGCTTGGGCACCGGCGCGCCCGTCGCGAGCCTGCTCGCCGACGCCGATGCCACGCTCAAGACCGCGCAGGGCACGATGCAATCGCTCACGCCGCCGGCACAGAGTCTGATGACCGATGCCACGCGGGTTACCGGCCTGTTCACCGAGCAGCGGATCGACAAGGCGATCGACGTCGCCGACAAAGCCGCGACGACCGCGGGTAAAGCCGGCGGCCTCATCGACAACGTCAACGGCATGGTCAGCGACCTGCGCGCCGGCAAGGGCACGGCGGGCGCGCTGCTGTCGCGCGACGATATCTACAGCGATCTGCGCGAGCTGATCCGCGACCTCAAGCGCAACCCGTGGAAGTTTTTCTGGAAGGAATAGACGATCAGCTCGCGACGCGCGTCGGCCTGTGGGCGCTCGGCGTGCTCGTCGTCGTGATCGCGTTCTTCGTGTTCGTGTTCGGCCGCATCGATTGGGGCGCGCGCACGCGCGTCCACGTCTACTTCCATCACGTCGGCGCGCTGCACGAAGGCGCGCCGTTCGTCGTCGCCGGCCGCACCGTCGGCAAGGTCGAAGCGATCGCGCTCGCGCCGAAAGCGGCGCCGCTCGGCGGCGACGACGGCGTCGCGGTCACCGTCGCGATCGACGCGCGCGACGCCGCCGGGCTCGATCCCGCCGGCGACATCTTCATCGCGTCGAAGGGCACGCTGTCGGATCGTTACCTCGAGCTCGGCCCCAACAGCGACGGCAAGATCGCCGACCAGCTCGGTCTGCACGCCGATCAACCGCTCGTCGGTCGCGATCCGCCGGAGCTCGATCGCGCGCTGCAGCGCACGTGGGACAACCTGCAAGACTTCGGCGCCTTCGTCGCCGACATCAAGCCCGAGCTCGACGCGCTCACCGTACAGGTCGCGATCTTGCGCGCGCATTTCGATCCCACCGCGCCGAGCGCGTTGCCGAACGTCGTCGATGTCGCGCCGTTGTTCGTCGAGCTCGCAGGATTGGGCGAATCGGTCCGCACGCTGCGCGAGACCGGGCTCGGCGGCGATGCCGGGATCGCCCACGCGAGCGAGGTGATCGCGCGCGCCGCGACGGTCGCGACATCGGCACGCGCGATGCTCGCGAAGCTCGACGCCACCGCGCAGCTGCTGCAGGCGAACCTCGCGGCGATCGGCACGCGCGGGCAGGGCGCCGGCGCCAAGTTGGATCTCGCGATCGATCGCATTCGCGAGGACATCGCCAAGCTCGATCCATTGCTCGCGACGATCGCGGCGATCCAGCAGAGCATCGACCGTGGTGAAGGCTCGCTGATGAAGCTCGCGAACGATCCCGAGTTTCCCGAGGACGCGAAGGCGCTCGGCAAGGTGCTCAAGCGCCACCCGTGGCGCGTCATCGCGCACCCGATTCGTTAGAGCCCGACAAGTGGCCCCGTGGCTTGGCCGTTGTTCGTGGAGACGTGCGACATCGAGCGCACCAACCAAGCCCAAGTTCGCTCCGAGGAAGATCGGGCTCGGGCTCCAGCCTTCGGCTTGGGCTCGGGCTCGATGAGAGACGCCGTCACTAGAGCCGCTTCGCGAGCTCGACCGCGGCGATATCGGCGAACGCCGTCGCGACTCGCGCGGCCACGCCCGGCAACTGCACGAGCTGCACCGGCACAGGATCGGGCTCGTAACGCGCGAGCACGACCTCGAGCTTGCCCGCTGCCACGAGCGCGGCGACTTGATACGACATCACGCGCGTGATGCCCGCGCCGGCGAGCGCCGCATCGATCGCGGCTTGCCCCGTGTTGGTGACGAGCCGCGGTCGCACGGTCACGCTCGCGCCGCGAAACGCCCAGCGCTCGGCGATCGGCGTGGTGCTGGTGAACGCGATGACGTCGTGCTTCGCGAGCGCGCTCGGAGCGCGCGGCCTGCCGGCGCGCGCCAGATACGCCGGGCTCGCACAGGTGACGACGCGGACGCGGCCGACCACGCGCACTTTGAGCGCGGAATCCGGCAACGCGCCGATCCGCACGCCGACATCGATCGCTTCGTCGGCGAGCGCGACCACGCGATCGAGCAGCGCGAGCCGCACATCGACCTCGGCGTGCGCGCGCATGAACTCCAGCACGATCGGCGCGACGTGGAGCTGGCCGAACAGCACGGGCGCCGTGATCGCCAAGCGCCCGCGCAACGGTCCACTCCGCGCCGCGCGTGCCGAGCCTTCGAGCTCGTCGAGCTCGCTGACGACGCGCCGGCCGCGCTCGAGGTAACGCTCGCCGTCGCTCGTCAACGACACCGAGCGCGTCGTGCGATGGAGCAGCCGCGTGCCCAACCGAGCTTCGAGCGCGGCGATCGCCCGCGTGATCGCTTGCGGTGATCGCGCGTTCGCACGCGCGGCGGCGACGAAGCTCTTGGCGGTCGCAACCTCGACGAACAGGCGCCATTCTTCGATTCGATCCATTGTTCCTACGAGTGGAATAGTAACTCGATTTATCGGTCATTGTTGACACGCCGTGCCGGGCCTACGTTGCAGTCATGCCGACCTCCGACATCGCGTTCTCGCCCGCCGTGAAGCAGGTGCAAGCCGAGCGCGGCTCGCGCGCCGCGTACGCGCGGGTCGAGGCCCACGGCGGCTTCGCGTCCGAGGTCGACGACGATCTGCGCGGGTTTCTCGCCGAGATCGACACCGCGTTTCTCGCCACCGCGAGCAAGGACGGCCAGCCGTACGTCCAGCACCGCGGCGGCCCGAAGGGCTTCATCCGAGCGCTCGACGACCATACGCTCGGTTTCATCGATTTCACCGGCAATCGCCAGTACGTCTCGACCGGCAACCTCCGCGAGAACGATCGGATCTGCTTGTTCCTGATCGACTACGCGCGGCGGCGCCGCGTCAAAGTGTGGGGCACGGCGCGCATCGTGGCGGCGACGCCGGAGCTCGTCGCGCAGCTGCGTGCCGACGGCTCGAAGATCGAGCAGATCATGCTCGTGACCGTCACGGCGTGGGACGTCAATTGCCCGCAGCACATCCCGCAGAAGCTCGATGCCGCGGATGTCGCGCGGGTGCTCGCGGCACGCGACGCGCGGATCGCGGAGCTCGAGGCGGAGCTACTGCGTTTGCAACGTGTCGGCCGTGACGACGACGCTCATGATCGCTGATGGGTCCTGCGTGAACGTGCCGTCGAACGTGGCGATGCGCGCGCGACCGACCGACCCGCCGCCGCCGCCGTAGCTCCCTTGACCGGACGGTGGCAGGCCCTCGCCGCCGGCTTCGGTTGCAATCGTGCTCGAAACGACACCGCCGGTCCCACCATACATCGATGGACTGAGGCCGGAATCCGAGCCGCCTGCCGCCGCGACCGCATCTGGCGTGCCGTCGCCGCCATTTTCGAAGCACCCGGCGCCGCCGCCCCCGTTAGCAGCGATGCCGCCAACCGCGCCGATGGATACAACCGGCGACTCGAGGATGACGACGCCACCCGCGCCGCCGCCGGCCATGATCGAGGTGCCGCCGCCGCCGCCGGCGTTGATGATCCCAGCGAGCGTCAGCTGCGTTCCCGCGACAAGCTGAATCGCGCCACCGCCGCCGCCGCCGGGATTCACGCTGTCAGGGTGCCCGAGGACAGGAACCAACCCGCTTCCACCGCCACCACCGCCGACGAGCAGAAAGCCCGTTTCAGCTACTGCGCCGGTACCACCGTTACTCCCACCACCACCGGCGCCACCAGCGATCGCGTCCCCGCCACCGCCAGCACCGTACAACGAACAGATGTTGCACGACGTCCCCTCGAACGGGGCAGCTGTTGATAGCGAATCGGATCCGGCAGCTCCCGGACCAGCGTTCGACCCATCTGCGCTCACATCGACCAACCCGTCGACGTCGATCGTTGTCGCGGCGACGAACGCGATCGGCAACGTTCCGTTCACTTTGATCGAGTGCAACGCCAGGGTAGGAGCCGCGAAGACGCGAATCGTCAGCGATCCGAACGTGACGAGCGACGAAACCGACCCGTCGTGAACCACCGTCCCATCGGAAGAGCTCACCACGCCGGTGTCGGTGTCGATATTTGCACCGTCGGGAATCACGAGCGCGGGAAGCGCGGATGCACCAGAAAACGACGGAGCGAGTCCGTTCGACGGCACGAAGGTCTTGCACGCAGTCCCGTCACTCTCGCACCCGACATCGCAGTTCGTCATCGTCTGGGATGCGCCGTCGCTGTTACAGACCGACAGCACGTTCATCGTGCAGGTCGTCGCGCCGGCGGTGCAGCCACAGCGATCGACGGGACAGTCAGGCGGAACGATCGTGCACACGCCCTTTTCCCCATCGGAAGGCGCGTACTGGCCGTCGGCGTCACAGAACGGATATGCGGGATTCGTACAGTCGGAGTCGGTCGTGCAGCGATTCTCGGGTTTGGTGCACGCTACGGCGACTAGTAATGCAATGACGCTTATTGTCTTCATCACGACTCCTATCGACCTCGACTCCGATGAGTTGCTTCTTAGTTCGGCACGAGCATATCTGCCGTGATCGCGATGCTGATCACAGCGCTCGAGTCTTGTTGTGCCGTCCCGTCGCGCGTCGCGATGCGAGCGCGTCCCGCTGCACCGCCGCCGCCACCGCCATTCCCACCGGAGCCGCCATTTGTCGGCGCGATCATGCCGGTCCCGCCGTTTCCGCCGGAGCTATCGTCGGCGCACGATCCACCGACGGCCGCCGCCGTCGTCGCCCCACCGTCATGCCCGATCGCAGCACAACCACCCGCACCGCCTCCACCGTTGCCAACAACGGCGCCGGTCGAGCTGATCGAAACTGTAGGACTCTCGATCACGATCTGGCCGCCAGCTCCGCCGCCGGGACCGCCATCGTTCGAATTCGATCCGCCGCCAGCTCCACTCACGTCGAGTGTCCCTTCGATCGTAACCGAGTCGAGCGAGACGAGTTGGATCGCACCGCCGCCAGGACCGCCGTCGCCGTTCGGACCACCGCCCGAGCAACCACCGACGAGGGGCTCGAATCCGATCGCTACCGCACCGCCGACGCCATTGCCCGTCGCGCTGTTGGCACCGCTTCCCCCGGCAGTCGCGCCACCGCCACCGCCGCTCGCACCGCCAAACTTACCATCGCCACCGTGACACGCACTCGTAGCATCCGCGCCAGCGCCGCTCTGACCGAGTTGCTGCGAGCTCACGTCGACGACGCCGTGAACATCGATCGTGCCCGTCGCAACGAAAGCGATAGGGTCGGCGCCAGTGATCCGCAGGTTCGGGAGCGACCAACTCGGGGCGATGAACACGCGGATGGAGATGTTCTGCACTCCGATGACCATCGATGCCAGCGTCGCGCCGCTGACAACTCCGGTATCGGAATCGATCGTCGCTCCGTCGGGAAGACTTGCAGGTGCGGCGCTTGCCGCTGCGGCTAGCGCGCTTGCAAGGTTGTTCGAAGGCACGAACGTCGCGCAGGTCGTCCCGTTGGAACCGCAGCCGAGCACACACGATTGCGTCATGACGGACATGCCATCGGCGTTGCAGGTTTGCAGCGTTCCGCTCCCGCACGTCGCGACGCCCGGCGAGCAGCCGCATCGATCGACCGGGCAGTCCGGCGGGATGATGGTGCACGTGTTCGTCATTCCGCCTGACGGAGCGTATTGGCCGTCGACGTCGCAAAACGGATACGCGGGATTCGTGCAGTCCAAATCTGAATCGCAGTAGTTCGCCCGTTTGGTGCAGCCTGTCACAACGACGAGCGCGATCGCAACGAGTCGCAATGTCTGCATCCCACGCTTATCGACCACGGTCGTACTAGGTTGCCTATGATCGCCACAAAGACCAAGCGACTACTCCGAAAACGACAACGCCGCCAATTGGCGGCGCGCTCGAGACAACACGGCGCTTCTAGCGGCGCAGCCGCGCGATGCGATCAGGATGCCGCCAGTTGGGCATCACAAACGGCTTCCGCGGGTCCGGGTGCGCTTCCGGCAATTGGCAGCCAACCTGCGGCGCAAAGCCGGCTTTGCGATTCTGCATGTCGAATTGTACGACGAAGTAGCGCAGGAACGCATCGCCGAGGATCATGCCGAGCCCACCCTGAGTCAGCGAATCGTCGGGGTAGACCGAGAAGCAGTACTCACCCTGCGAGTACATCAAATACGATTGCGTCGCCGGCAGCGTGAGCGTGATCGTGCTGAGTTGCACCGTGAGCGGTGGCAGTATCGCGTCGATCTGCGCGCTCGTCATCGTGGTGGTTGGGGTAACGCACGTCGGATTTTGAGTGTTCAGCAACGTCGCCTTTTGGCTGCCGAACACGGTCTGGTACCCAGTGGAACCGTTCATATCGGCCAGCATGTTCTTCGCCGTCGTTGTCGACGAAATGATCAACGTCGTACCGGTATCGAGCACGGCAGCGCCGGAGAGCTTGCCCTTCGTGCCGAGGCTTCCCGAGGTGACCTGCACCTCCCAATACGCACCAGCGCCGGTCTGATCGTTGAACGCGATCATCGGCTCGTACTGGAATGAACCCGACATCGAAGAGGAGTCCGTCGTGTCGATCCATAGCGATCCGTCGCTCGGACAGAGCTGGAACGCGATCGTGTTCGCGCCCCGCTTGTCGAGATACGCATCGGTACCGGTGAGGGCGAGATCCGCGGGCCCCATACCAATGATCCCTTGCTCGCTGTTGTCTTGAAAGAACTCGGTCTGCGAGGTGATATCGGCGAAATCCATCGCGTACGACGAGGAGTCGCCACCCATCGCTACCTTGTCCGAGTAGATTTCTCCGTCCCACGAGCCTTGGCCGTAATCGGCCTCCGTCGCGGACCCCGTATCTGTGGCACTGGAGCTCGGCGAATAGGTCGGCGAGATGCCCGTGCAAGTGCTGCACGAGCCACCGACGACGCCGAGTGTTGTCGAACCGGTATCGACGTCCATCGCGAATGGCTGGCCGCCAACTGTCACCATGGCATCCCACGCAACTCCGTCGGGTGCAGTGAGCGCGTAGTGACCGGTGCCGTCGGGGCTCGTGCCGCTTCCGCTGCCGGACCCGCTGCCGGACCCGTTGCCAGAACCCGATCCGCTGCCGGACCCATTGTTGGCGTCGGTGGTGTTGTCGCCGTTGTTCGAGTTGCCGCACGCGGCAAACAACGACGCGACGATCCCGCTCGCGATCCACATCTTCAGACTCGACATGGCGCGACCGTAGTCGACACGGTCGTGGCGCCGCGTCCCCTAGCTCATCAACTTGGCTGGCAAGCCTGCGACGTGTCGGTAGCAGCACTACATGACGAGAATCACAAATCCATCAGCGTAGTTAGTCGAGCTGCACCGTCAACGCATCGCGGCACGGCAACACGATCGCCGACTGTTCGGTCCACGCGACGTCGAGCGGATCTCCGACGAACATGCTGCGCGCGAGGCTGACGAGCTTGCCGGTGAGGATCGCGTGATCGCGGCACGGCGTGATGACTTGAAGGTCGGGCAGGCCGAGCCCGCTGAGCCCGACCGTATCGGCGACGACGTCGGTCGACGAGATCGGCGCGATGCGGACGTTGATTGCCGGACCGCACGGGCCGAGCTCCATGCGCAGCATCCGGTATTGCGCGAACGGCAGCACGCGCTGCGCCGGCAACCAGTGCAACACGGCCGTGCGCAGATCGTCGACGGACGCGAGCACGGTATCGAGCACGGAGAGGAACGCGAGCAACAGCGTCGCGTGGTTCACCGCGCGATGCGCGATCATACTGACGACGATCGACGACGTGCAGCCGGCGACGGCGGCGTGCCGGTCGGCCCAGGTCGGGCTCCACGCGAGCGCATCGTCGAGCTGCGTGCTGTACGTGTCCGGCGCGGCGTGGAACACGTGGACGAGCAGCGGCAGATCGTGCGTGGGGATCGCGAAGCCGAAATGATCCCACGGCGGCTGCGACGACGGCTTCGACGGATCGACGCTCACCACGACGGCGGGCGCGGTCGAGCCGCGTGCGCTGCGTTTGCGCGGCTCGATCAACGTGATGTCGTCGCGCCACATCAGCAGCTGCGAGTGAATGACGCCAGGATCGAGGGCCTGCACGTACGGCAACAGGACCTGCACCGTGTACCGGGGTATCGGAGCGGCCGTGAGCATGGCGCCGCTTGTAGCACGGTAAAGGTCGGATGGTCTGACCTTTGTTCACATGGCGGTTAAAACCCTGGAGTTTCCATAGGTCCGGCAGATCTGCCGTGAATGAACTGCTGGACGATCGGATCGGTCGACGCTTCGAGCTCGGCGGGAGTGGCGAGCTCGCGAACCACGCCTTGATAGAGAAACGCGATGCGATCGGCGACGCCGAAGATCGACGGCGGATCGTGCGAGACGACGATCGCGGTGATGCCGGTGCCGCTCTGCGACAGCTCGCGGATGAGCTGATCGATGCGGCGCGCGCTCACCGGATCCAGGCCGGTCGTCGGCTCGTCGAACAATACGACGTCGGGTCCAAGCGCGAGCGTGCGCGCGATCGCGGCGCGCTTGCGCATGCCGTCGCTGAGCTCGGCGGGATAGCGGTCGGCGTAGTCGGCCATGTAGACCTGGTCGAGCCGCGTGCGTGCCTCGGCGATCGCCTTCGCGTGCGACAGCGCGTGGTGCTTGCGCAGCGGCAGCGCGACGTTCTCCGCGAGCGTCATCGAATCGAACAGCGTCGAGCTCTGGAACACCATGCCGACGCGGCGGCGCAGCTTCGCCAGCGCTCGCTCGGGCAGCTGGTCGACTCGCGCGCCGTCGAACCAGATCTCGCCGGCGTCGACGCGCAAGAGGCCGATCAGCAACTTGATCGTCACCGACTTGCCGACGCCCGACGTGCCGATGATGTAGAGGACTTCGCCTTTCGCGACCGCGAGGTCCATGCCGAGGAGCACCGGCTTGTCGCCGAACGCCTTCGACACGTGCTTCCACTCGACGTACGCGGTCACAAGTCACCGCCGAAGATGAACAGCGCGAGCGCCGAGATCACGAAGTCGAGCACGATCACCGCGAAGCTCGAGCCGATCACGGCGGCCGTCGTCGCCCAGCCGACACCTTCGGAGCTGCCGCGCGCGCGGAGCCCGCAAAATCCGGCGACGACTGGAATCGCCGCGCCGTACGCGAGCGCTTTGACGACGAACAGGCCGACGTGGCGCAGCCGCAGCAGCTCGAGATCGAAAAATAGATTCGGGTTGACGCCGAACGAGTACTTCGCCGTGAGCCCGCCGGCGAGATACATCACGGTCGCGCCGATCACCGAGAGCGCGAGCGTCATCACGAGCGACGCGATGAAGCGCGGCACGATCAGGTAATCGATCGGCAACACGCCGCTCATCCGCAGCGCGTCGACCTGCTCGGTGACCTTCATCGAGCCGATCTCGGCGGCGATGCCGGCGCCGACGCGCGTCGCGAGCATCATCGCGCACAGCGTCGGGCCGAAGTCCGAGACGACGAGGCGAACGAACTGCATGCCGAGCTGCGAGAAGTCGCCGGTGACGTGCGACAGCTGCAGGCATGCCTCGTACGTCATCACCATGCCGATGAAGCCGAGCGTGACGATGATGAACACCAGCGAGCGATTGCCGATCGAGAACATCTGACGCGCGATCTCGCCGCGTGGCCTGCCCGCGCGGAACAGCCCGGCGATCGTCGACACGTAGACGAGCCAGAGCTCGCGCGCCGCGCGGCCGAATTCGATCACCGATGTGCCGATCCGTTCGATCATGTCGACAAATACGTGATGAAGAAGTCGAGCAGCATGATCGACACCGCGCTCGCGACGACCGCGGCGTTGACCGCGCGGCCGACGCCGACCGCGCCGCCTTTGACGGTGACGCCGAAGTAGCAGCTCGCGACCGCGATCGCGCCGCCGAACCAGAACGCTTTGTAAATGCCGTGGAGAAAATCGTGCGGCGAGAGGTTGTCGGCGAAGCTGTAGTACATCGTCGACCAATCGATATCGAGCATCGAATGGCCGACGACGGATGCGCCGGTGAGCGCGACGAGATCGCCGATGACCGTCAGCGCGACCAGCATGACGATCATCGCCAGCACGCGCGGCACGACGAGGAACTGCACGGGATCGATCGCGAGCGCGCGCAGCCCGTCGAGCTGCTCGGTGACGGTCATCGTCGCGAGCTCGGCGGTGTTGTTCGCGCCGACCCGGCCGGAGAACATCAGCGCGATCAAGATCGGCCCGATCTCGCGCAGCACGGCGTAGCCGGCGCCCCAGCCGGCGATCGACGTCGCGCCGAGGCGTTTGACGAACGGGCCGGTCTGCAGCGTCATCAAGCCGCCCGCGAAGAACGCGGTCAGCACGACGATCGGCACCGAGCGGTTGCCCATCTTGTAGAGGTTCTTCCACAGCTCGCGCGTGTCGATCTTGGGCGGAAACAGCGCGCGGATGACCTGCCACGTCATCACGACGATGCCGCCGATCTCCTGCGCGACGCGCATCGTCGCGGCGCCGACGAAGCGGATCAATGATGCTCCAGCGGGCCGGTGAGCTCGCCGCGCACGAACTGGCGCACGATCGGATCCGGCGCGTCGGCGATCGTGCTCGCCGGGCCGCGATAGAGGATCGCGCCGCGGTAGAGAAACGCGATCTCGTCGACAAACCGCGCGAGCGCCAACACGTCGGACGATACCGCGAGCACGGTGGCGCCGGTGCGCGCGTGATCGGCGGCGAGCAGGTCGTAGATCTTTTGCGTGGTGACCGGATCCAGGCCCGCCGACGGCTCGTCGTAGACGACGATCTCCGCATCGGCGACGGTCGCGCGCGCGATGCCGACGCGCTTCTTCATGCCGCCCGACAGCTCGGCGGTCAGCTTGTGCTCGCTGCCGTGCAAGCCGACCGCGCGCAGGCGCGCCGCGACTCGCTCCGCGATCTGCGTGGCATCGAGCCCGCCGCGTTGCTCTAACGGAAAGGCGACGTTGCCTTCGACGCTTAGAAAGTCGAACAGCGCGTAGTTTTGAAACAGCATGCCGATCCGGCGGCGCAGCGGACCGAGCTCGAGCTCGTGCTTGCCGACGATCGATTCACCGAGCACTTCGATCGATCCCGCATCGGGCTGCTCGAGCCCGCAGAGCAGCTTGAGCAGCACGCTCTTGCCGGATGCCGCGGGCCCGACGAGCCCGAGCTTCTTGCCGCGCTCGACCTCGAGCGAGACGCCGTCGAGCACGGTGCGGCGGCCGTAGCGCTTGTGGACGTCGGTGAAGCGGATCGCCGTCACTTGCATGCGCTCCCACGCGCCTTCGCATCGGCGATGTACTTCGAGTCGGGCTCGAGCTTGACGAGATCCGCGAGCGCCGTGCACGCGCCGCGCTGATCGCCGGCTTCGAGCAGCGTGACCTCGAGCTCGTAGAGCGCATCGTCGCGCAGGATCGACGCCGGATAATCTTTCGGCAGCTGGCGAAACGCCGCGACGGCGGCGGGCAGGTCGTGCAGATGATCGCGTAGCACTTTACCGAGCTCGAGCTGCGCGTCGTCGAGCCAGATCGAGAAGTAGCTGCCGGTCATCCACGACACCTCGCGCGTCGCGAGCAAGCCGCGCAGGCGTGCGGCCGCGCCGGGCCAATCGCCGAGCTGCTCGGAGATCTGGGCCGAGTACCAGCGCGCGTCGTCGCGAAGTCCGCTGTCGGGATATTCGCGCGGGATGCGATCGTAGAGAGCGCGCGCTGCATCGAGGTTCGCGAGCTCGTGCGCCGCGAGATCGGCGCGCGCGTACAAGATGTTGTCGGCGACCTGCGTGTGCGCGAGCGTGCCGAAGATCCGATCGAGCTCGGCGGCGAACACGTCGGCGTGGCTCTTGCGCGCGGCTTCGAGCAGCGATTTGAGCGCGTCGGCGGCGACCGGCTCGTCGGGAAACTCGGTCACGACGCGCCACCATTGCTTCGCCGCATCGTCGGGCTTCGCGGCGCGCTCGAGCAGCTCGCCGGCGCGATCGAGCGCGGTCGCAGCCGTCGCCGGATCGGCGATTCGCGCCGCTTTCTCGGGCACCGCGAGATACGCCGCGATCGCCTGATCGCTGCGATCGGCGTGGTCGAGCTCTTCGCACTCGCCGATCAGCGCTTCGGCGCATGCTTGCTTGCTGCGCCGCGGCGGCGTCAGCTTCGTGCACGACAGCTGTGCGGCGCGATACGCCGCGATCGCGCCGTCGACATCGCCGGAGCTCTCGCGCGCCTCGGCGGTCGCGAGCTCGGGCAACGTCGCGGGTGCGGAGCACGCTGCGAGCGAGACGATCGCCAGCGCGCGCATTACAGCCGCGTCGCGACCTCCGCGAGGATCTTCGCGCCGCGCACGACCGCGTCGCGATCGACGTCGAGGTGCGTGACCGCGCGCAGGCGCACCGCGTTGCCGCCGCCGGGCGCGATCGAGTTCGCGGTGCCGAGCAAGAGGCCGGCGTCGCGCGCGCGCGCGATCGCATCTTTGGCGCTGCCTTTCACCAGATCGATCATCACGATGTTGGTCTGCACGCTCGCGAGGTTCACGCGCAGGTTCGGCGAGCCCGCCAAGCCTTCGGCAAACGCGCGTGCGTTCGCGTGATCGTCGGCGAGCCGCGCGCGGTTGTGCTCGAGCGCGTAGAGCCCGGCGGCGGCGAGGATGCCGGCGCCTTGGCGCAAACCGCCGCCGTACATCTTGCGAAAGCGATGCGCGGCTTTGATCGTCGCGCGGCTGCCGGCGACGACGGATCCGGCGGGCGCGCCGAGCCCTTTCGACAAGCACACGCTGATCGTGTCGAAGCCCGCCGCGAGCTCGCGCTCGGCGACGTTCTGCGCGGCCGCGGCGTTCCACAGCCGCGCGCCGTCGAGGTGCAGCGCCATGCCGAGCTGCTTGGCCGCCGCGATCACGCCGGCGAGCTGCGCGCGATCCCACACCATGCCGCCGGCGTTGTTGTGCGTGTTCTCGACCGCGACGACCGTCGTCGGCGCTTGATACGGATCGTCGGGCTTGTACGCCGCGCGAACCTCGTCGGCGGTGAACGTGCCGCCGACGCCGATGATCTGCGTTTGCGCGCCGGCGAGCGCCGCGAGCGCGCCGGATTCGTGGCGCCAGCAATGCGCGCCGGCACCGATGATGACTTCGTCGCCGTGGCGCAAATGCGTGCGCAGCGCGATCTGGTTCGCCATCGTGCCGGTCGGCACCCACAGCGCGGCTTCGCTGCCGAGCAGCTCGGCGACGCGTGCTTCGAGCGCGCGCACCGTCGGATCTTCGCCGTAGACGTCGTCGGCGACGTCGGCGTCGGCCATCGCGAGGCGCATCGCGGTGGACGGTTTGGTGACGGTATCGCTGCGCAGATCGACAAGCCCGCTCATCGCGCGAGCCTAGCCCCGGCGGGCTACGGCGTCGAGCTGATCGGCGGTGCCGTGATGTCAGCCGGCGGCTCGTCCTGTTTCGGTTTCGGTTTGGCTTTGTCGTCCGGCTTGGGCTTGTCTTTATCGTCGCCCTTCGCGTCGTCGTCGCGTGGCGCAGGCGGCGCCGGATCGCCGAGCTCGTCGCGCAGCTTGCCGACGAGCTTGCCCATCAGCGCGATCTCTTGCCACGACGGCCGATCTTCGAGCGTGATCACGAAGCGCACCGCGTGGCGGCCTTCGTCGCTGACGTCGGCGAGCTCGAGCGCGCCGCGGAACGTCTTGCCGTCCTCGTGCAGCTCGAACAGCACGTAGCCGGCCTCGGCGTCTTTTTCGGTGACCTTGAGGTGCGCGTCGACGCGGATGAACCGCACCGATGTCGCCCACGCTTCGGCGCGTGGGTACGCGAGGATCTTTTCGGTGCGCGCGAACGCCGGTGCCGCGAGACCGCAGACGAGCAACACCGCTGGCAACAGGCGCATGCGCCGGATCGTCGCTACCCCGGGTCGTCGGGGCCAGTTTTCTGCGCGCGGCGGACGTCGTCGAGCGACACCCACGGCGTGGCGAGGCCGATCGCACCACACGCGATGTACCAGCCGACCTGCAGCGCGTAGTGCGTGTTCGCGAACGCGAAGGTCCGCGCGTAGAGGGCGGTGTGCTGCGTGTTCGCGTCGGCGCCGAGGTAGAGGGTGAGCCCGAGCAGCGTGAACCACTGGAATTGGCCGACCATGCCGGGCGAGTTCGGCAGCGTGATGCCGACCGCGATGAGGCCCATCACCGCGTACGCGCCGACCGGCGACAGCGGCAGCCCGAACGCGCGCGCCAGCACCCAGACGCCGGCGCCGTTCGCACCCCAGTAGATCACGGACCAGACGACGAACTTCGCGAGGTTCGGCCGATCGCGGAGCACCTCGAAGCCGCGGATCATGTCGCGCAGCTTGTGATCGATCGTCTGCGCGAGCGTGGGCGCGAGCTTCGGCAACAGGCTGGCGCGCAGCGAAAATCGCACGGTCGCATCGGGCGCGCGCATCGCGGCGATGATGAACACGAGCGCGGCCGTGAACAGCGCGAGCGCCGCGTATGCGGTCGGCATCATCCACCGCGGCGAGTCGCTACCGCGCAGCGCGAAGAACGCACCGAACACGAACGCGGAGACGAGCAAGCCGTCGATGATGCGCTCGACCGCGACCGTGCCGAGTGCCGCGCTCGCGCTCACACCGCGCCGCCGCAACAGGCCGGGCCGCACGAGCTCGCCGAGCCGCGCCGGCAGCGCGACGATCGCCATGAAGCCGACCGACGAGATCGCGAGCAACGGACCTGCCGGCACGCGCACGCCGAGCGGCGCGAGCAAATAGTTCCAGCGCAGCGCGCGGCCGATCTGCATCACGACCAAGAGCGCGACGTAGATCGCGAGCGCCGGCGCCATCGCCGCGAGATCGAGCGCGCCGAACACGTCGCCGAGCTGCGCGCGCGTGACGGCATCCGGCCACACGAGCCACACGCACAGCGCGAGCATCGCGAGCGAGAGCCCGAGATTGACGACCAGCCGCATTATCGGTTCGGTAGCTCGCCGGCGAGGATCTGGCGCGGCGCCTGATCGAACAGCCGCGTGATCGCCGACGCGCCGAGCTTCTTGCCGAGCCACGCGAGCCCTTGTTGCGCCTGCTGCAGATCGCCGAGCTGGTGCGCATCCGTGGCGACCGCATCGACGAGCTCGATCTCGACCAGGTGGCGCGCTTGCTTCTGTTCGCGCTTGCCGTGGAAGCCGCCGAGCGCGCCGAGATCGACGACGAACGCGCAATGCTCGCGCAACCGGCGCGCGAGCGCGTCGTCGTCCCATAGCGCGTGATAGCGCTCGGGATGCGCGAGCACCGGAAGCTCGCCCGCCAGGCGAAACTTGAACAGCTGCTCGATCATGTTCGGCGGCATCAGCGGCGGCGGAATCTCGACGAGAAACGCCGGCGTGCCGCGGTAGTGCGGGATCGTTCCGTCCTGCGCGCGGGCGTAGAATACATCGTCCCACATGTTTTCAGCGCCGAGCCGCAGCGTCGGATGATGCGGCTTTCGGATCTGTTCGAGCCGCGCAAGCACGGCTTCGATCCGATCCCACGCGGGCAGGTACTGAGACGCTTTCTGGTGCGGCGTCAAGCATTGTTCGGTGACGCCGAGTGCGGCCAAGCCATCGAGCATCGCGAGTGCCTCGGCTTCGTCGGGCGCGCCGTCGTCGAGCCCATACAAAACATGGCTATGGAGGTCGACGAAACCCACGGGCAGGGCGCCTGGTGTATCGCATTGCTCGCAAAGATCCAGCGTGTTAGAGATCTGAACAGCCATGCCGACGCCCGAGAAGCGTGAGAATTCGGTGCTGTTCTCGCTCCGCGAGCTACGCCAGATCGAAGAGAGCCGCGTTCAAGAAGAGGACGCTGCGGTCCGTAGCGCTGAAGAAGCGCGCACGCGTGCCCGTGAAGAGGCCGAGCGGCGCGTTCGCGACGCCGAAGAAGCCAAGATCCGCGAGGAGCGCGATCACCAGCGCTCGATCGAAGAGTCCCGCGTCGCCGCCGAGCGCGAAGCGCGCATGCGCGTCGAATCGACCGAAGCCACCGAGCGCCAGCGCCATCAGGCCGCGATCGAGCAGCAGCGCCTGCAGCAAGAGATGGAGCTGCGCCGCGCCGAAGTCGCCAAGAAGCGTCCGACGTGGATGCTCGGCGTCACCGCGATCGCGGTGATCGGCATCGTGCTCGCCGTCGTCGTCACCATCAACAAGATGCATGAGACCGAGACGCACGACGCGAAGGCGCAAGAGGCGCAAAAGGAAGCCGACCAGGCGAAGAAAGACGCCGAAGAGGCCGCCGAGCGCGTGAAGAAGCTCGAGCAGCAGGTCGCCGATCAGCAAGACAAGATCGACAAGGCCGTCAGCGACGTCGCGAACGCGAAGAACGCGTCGGATATCGCGGCCGCGCAGGCTCACCTCCAGCAGCTCCAAAAAGAGCAGGCGGACATGAAGGCGGCGGCAGCCGCAGCACGTTATGCGGCCGAGAAGGCGAACCGCGCGAAGGGCATCCACGTGTCGCAGAAGTGCCTCGACAACCCGCTCGCGCCGGGCTGTTCGTAATCCGCCCCACGCGCTCGTAGCCGCTGGGTTGCGAGTTGCGGAGTGCAGTCCCGTCACACTCCGAGCAAATGCGCGAACCGTGCAGGCGAGCGCGCTTAGATCGTCGTTAAGCTCGTCGACGATGGGAGAACCTTAACCGTTCTCTCCGTAGTGTGAGTTGCATGGCCAACATCACACATGCGTGCTTCGCCGTCGGTTCGCCGGACTATCGAGCCCGGCTTCGAGATAGGTTGAGCACGATGCCGAGGGCACTCTACGTGACGTTGATCGCTGCGATGGCCGCGTGCAGCTCGACCCCCGCCGGACCGCAAAACGACGGGCCACCGCCGCCGGCGTTCGCGTTGAAGAGCGCGGCGACCACCGCGTATACGCTGAACGTCACCATCGGCGGATCGCAGTCGTTCGACGTCGATCTCGACACCGGCTCGACGACGATGGGTGTCGTCGGCGGGGGCTGTTCCGACTGCACGAACATCACGCCGGTCTACACGCCCGACGCGACGGCGATGGATCAGGGCTCGGCCATCATGGCGGAGTACGGGCTTGGAGACTGGACGGGCGAGGTCTACTCCGACACCGTCGTCGCGACCGGCGACACGCTCGCGCCGTTCAAGATGAGCTTCGCCGTGATCGACTCGCAGATGGACTTCTTCGGCACCGAGGACTTCGACCAGGGCATCCTCGGGTTCGGCCCGCCTCAGCTCGCGTATCCCGGCACCGACGCGTACGTCGCCGATCGTGCCACCGCCGGCTCCAACGGCGTGTTCGCGATCCAGATGTGCCACTACAACGGCACGCTGTGGTTCGGCGGCGCCGACAAGACGCACGAAGTCTCCGACGAGCAATACACGGCGCTCGAGCCGGTCAGCGATGACCAGCCGTACTACTTGATGAGCGTGCAAGGCGCGAGCATCGACGGCGCGTCGCTGAACCTGTCGGGCGTCGCGTTGCCCGATACCGGCACGACCGAGCTGCTGTTGCCCACCGCCGCCGGCGCTGCGTTCGCCGCGGCGATGAACAGCAACAGCGGCTTCAAGTCGATGTTCGACGGCCAGACGTTCGAGGTAAGCGGCGATACGGAGGTGTGCCTGACGACGACGCACACGGCCGCCGACATCGATGCGGCGCTGCCGAAGCTCGAGGTCACGTTCAACGACCTCGACGGCAACCCGTTCACGCTCAGCTTATCGGCGACGGAGTCGTACCTCGAGGGAATCGGGTTCGACTACTGCATCGCGGTCGGCACCGCCGACCTGGGCACGCTCGACAATCTGCCGTTCTTCATCTTCGGCGACGCGTTCTTGCGCTCGGTCATCTCGGTGTACGACCCGGTAAACAGCAAGATCGGCTTCGCGCCGCAGCAAGGCTGCGTCGATCCCGACGATGCGCGCGAGCCGACCGGTCCGTGGGTACCGCTGCTCCACGGTTCGCCGATGTACAAGTGACGTGATGCGCCGAGTCGCGAATTGCCAAGTGAGTTTCGTCCCCGCGAGGCGAGATTCTCGCTAGGCTGCGCGACATGTCGTTCCCCAAGCATGCGTGTGCCGTCGCTCTTTTGCTCGCCGGCTGCGGCGGCGGTGGCGGCGACGACGATGACGGCTCGGCGGCGATGAGCTTCCCGCTCGTCAGCGTCGAAGGCATCACGTACACCACGAACATCACGCTCGGCGGCTCGCAGAAGTTCGACGTCGTGCTCGACACCGGCTCGACGACGCTCGCCGTCGCCGGCACCAACTGCTCGAACTGCGGCGTGACGCCGGCGTACGCGCCGGGCTCGACCGGCTCCGATCAACACTCGACGTCGAGCGCCGAGTACGGCGACCAGTCGATGTGGCAGGCGGAGAACTTCTCCGACACCGTCGCGATCACCGGCGACTCGAGCCTGACGATGCGGTTCGCGTCGATCACGTCGCAGACCGGCTTCTTCCGCCAAGGCGTGCCGAGCGAAGGCATCCTCGGCATGGGCGGCGACGCACTCGCATCGCCGGGCACCGACGCGTACATCGCCGAGCGCACCAAATCGAGCTTCGGCGACAACTTCGCGGTGTCGCTGTGCGTCGGCGACGGCACGTTGTGGTTCGGTGCGCCCGACAAGTCGCGCGAGGCCTCGGCGGAGGCGTACACACCGCTGGTCCAGATCACGAGCGAGCCGTCGTATTACGCGGTGGACGTGTCGAGCGCCGGCATCGGCAGCGCGTCGCTCGGGATCTCGGGCGATGCCGTCGTCGATACCGGCACCAGCATCATGGTGCTGTCGACCGCGCAGGTGAACGCGATGATCAGCGCGGTCGAAGGCTCGCCGAATTATTCGGCCGCGTTCGGCACCCAGACGCTGTCGGGCAGCTCGACGAACATCGACTGTTTGACGTCGTCGATGACCGCCGCGCAGGTCGACGCCATGCTGCCGCCGTTCACGCTCACGCTGCCCGACACCGGCACCGGCTCGTTCACGCTGTCGCTGCCGGCGACGCAGTCGTACTTGTTCCCACTCGATGGCCAGTTCTGCTTCGGCGTCGCCTCGGTCGACGGCCTGCCGACGATCTTGGGCGATTCGTTCCTACACGGCGTCGTGGCGATCTTCGACGTCGACAAGTCGCAGATCGGCTTCGCGGCGCAGACCGGCTGCGCGGCGTCGAGCGCCACGAAGGCGTTCGATCATCCGGGCCACCTGCCGTGGATGATTCGCGGCCACGAGCTGTAGTCGCCTGCAACCTCGACGTCGTCGCGCTGTCTTCCCGGCATGCGCGAGACTTCGATCGTCGCCTCGCTCGACGAGCTCAAGCTGATCCACATGCAGCGGCTGGCCGACGAGCGCGCCGCGATCGCCCGCGCGCGAGCTGCGCGTGACGCCGAAAGCCATGCCCGCGAGCAGGCGCGGCGCGATGCCGAGACCGCCGAGCGGCAAGCGCTGCTCGATGCCGAGCTGCGCGTGCACACCGCGCGGCAAGCCGCCGAACGCGACGCGCGGGTTCGCGCCGAGACCGAGCAAGCGACCGAGCAGGCGCGGCTCGATGCCCAGCTCGCCGCCGAGCGCGATGCCGGCGAGCGCTCGTTGCGCCGCGAAGCGATCCTGCGCCAGCGCCCGCGCTGGATGATCGCGCTGACGATCGCGGCGCTGATCGGCACGGCCGTGTTCGGGTTCAGCGCGGCGCAACACGCGCGCGACATCGAAACCGCACGCGCGCGCGAAGCGGTCGCGCAACAGCAGCGCGACGAGGCGAAGCGCGACGCGCAGGCCGCAACGGCACAGGTCGCCGCGCTCGAGACCAAGCTCGCCGCGCTGAACGACGAGGTCGCTCGCGCGGTCGCTCGAGTCGGCGCGGCGAAACAAGACATCGATCGCAAGTCGGCGCTCGACGCGTTGGTGGCCGCGCGCAAGAAGGTCGCCGACGCGGAGATCGCGCACGCGAACGCGGTCCGGATTCAAGCCGAGAAGGCGCGCAAGGCCGGCATTCACAACGACGCAAAGTGCTTGGGCAGCGTGCTCGGCTGCATCGATAAGTGACACGATGCCGGCGTGATCGTCAGCCGGCGTGGATTTCTCGCAGGCAGCGCCGCCGCGCTGTACGGCGCGTGCACGCGAAGCCCGCTGATCAAGACGTCGTCGCCGGCGGTGACGCACGGCGTGCAGGTCGGCGATGTCCAGACCGGCCGCGCGCTGGTGTGGGCGCGCGCGAGCGAGCCGTCGCGGCTGGTCGTCGAGTGGGACACCAGCGAACGCTTCGGCAATCCGCGTCGCGTCGCCGGCCCGGTCGTCACCGCGGATCACGACTTCGCGACCACGCTCGCGATCGAAAACCTGCCGCGCGATGCGCAGACGATCCGCGTGCGCGCGCGGTTCGAGCGCGAAGCCGAGCGCGGCGCGAGCGCGTGGGCGATGGCGACGTTCGCGACGCCGCGGAGTGACGGCTTTCGCGTCGCGTGGACCGGCGATACGTGCGGGCAGGGCTTCGGCCGCAATCCCGACTGGGGCGGCTTGCACGGCTATGCGGCGATTCGCGCGGCCGAGCCGGCGGTGTTCGTGCACTCGGGCGATCTGATCTACGCCGACAATCCAATTCTGCCGTCGCTGCAAACGGGCGCGCGGACGTGGACGAATATCTCGAACGAGCAGGTCGCGCGCGTCGCGCAGACGATCGACGACTACCGCGCGCGGTTTCGCTACAACCTCGAGGATGACAACGTGCGCGCGCTCGCCGCCGACGTGCCGATCGTCGCGCAGTGGGACGATCACGAGACGCACAACAACTGGTGGCCGCACCAGCAGCTCGAAGACGATCGCTATACGAACCGCGACGCGTCTGTGATCAGCGCGCTCGCGCACCAGGCGATGTACGAGTGGACGCCGCTGCCGCCGGGCAGCGTGTATCGCGTGATCCACTACGGCCCGATGCTCGACATCGTCGTGATGGACTGCCGCAGCTATCGCTCGCCGAACGTCGGCGGCGACGCCGCTGCCGACATGCTCGGCGCCGAGCAGGCGGCGTGGCTCGTCACTGCCTTGGCGAGTAGTACGGCGCGGTGGAAGATCGTCGCGTGCGATCAGCCGCTCAGCCTCGTAATTCCCGACGGCGCCGACGGCTCGCGGCGCGAAGGCTTCGCGAACGGCAGTCCCGAGCTCGCCGGTCGCGAGGTCGAGCTATCGCGCGTGCTCGCGCAGCTGCGTGCGCGCGGCGTCAAGAACGCGGTGTGGGTCACCGCCGACGTGCATTACGCGGCCGCGCATCGCTACGATCCGACGCGCGCGACGTTCTCCGACTTCGATCCGTTCTGGGAGTTCGTCGCGGGACCGATCCACGCCGGCTCGTTCGGGCCGAACGCGCTGGATCCGACGTTCGGGCCCGAGCAGAAATTCGCGTGGGCACCGCCGACGCAAAATCTCGCGCCGTGGGACGGCTACAACAACTTCGGAACGATCGACGTCGCGCGCGACGCGCTGACCGTGCGCATCGTCGATCTCGAGGGCGCCGAGAAGTATCGCGTCGAGATTCCGTTCACTCCGTAACTTTGATCAGCTCCG
>DASXEF010001044.1:0-8664 GCA_036490255.1 Kofleriaceae bacterium | reverse complement strand
GTGATGATCTACGAGATGCTCGCCGGGCGATTGCCGTATCGCGGCACGACCGTCGAAGAAATCTTCGTGCGGCTCGCCACCGAAGAGCCCGATCCGATTCGCGCGTGGGTGCCGACGATCGCGCCGGCGACCGAGCAGTTCATGCAGCGCGCGCTCGCCCGCGATCCGAACGCGCGATTTCGATCAGCGGCGGAGATGGCGACCGCATTCGTCGCGCTGCCGCTCGACCACCAACAGGTGATCGTCCCGCGCGGACCGACCGACAACTCGCCGATGGCGACGCAGGCAACCGGCTTCGGTGCGACCGCGGCGCCGTCTGTGCCGGGCCTACCGCCGACGATCACGCCTGCGCCGATTCACACGCCACCGCCAACGCCGTTGCCGGCGCCGGCGCCGGTCGCGAAGCACGACGGCCCGAATCGCGCGGTGATCTTGGGCGTCGCGTTCGGCGTTGCCGCGGCCGTGGTGATCGCCGCCGCGGTCTTCGTCGCGAAGCGGCACAAGCCGAGCGAGCCGCACGGCATCACGACCGATCTCGCGATCGGCTCGGCGACGACGACGCCGCCGGCCGTCGCGCCACCACCGGCGCCGCCGCCGGTCGATGCAGCGATCGCGATGGACGCTGCGATCGAGCCACCGCCGACGACGGCGCCGGCGAAGACGGTGCCGCATCAGCACGCGCAACCGCAGCCGCAACCGCAACCGCAACCGCAACCGCAGCAGCCGCAACCGCAGCAGCCGCAACAGCCGTATCCGCAACAGCCGCCGGCGCCGCAAGCGCTGCCGAACTGCACGCAGAGCTGCGAGCTTGCCACGCGGTGCGGCATGACGTCGAACGCGCAATGTCTGACCGCCTGCTATCAGAATCCGACGATCAATCAGTGCAACGCCGCGTCGTCGGGAAACTGCAACGAGCTCGCTAGCTGCATGCTCGAGACCGCGTGCCACGCGCACATCTTCAACGGCAACGGCACGTGCAACACCGCGCTCAGCTGTCAGGAGCGGCAGTGCTCGCTCGGCAACATGGTGTGCGGTTGCACGTGCGCGACCGGGATGTCGCCGTCGCACGCGCTCGCGCTGTTCGCCGCCGACGCGTGCTACCTCGGCTGCGGCGGCAACACGGCCTGCAACCAAGGCTGCAGCCGCGCCGACATGATCTGCAAGGCGCAGTAGTGACCGTCATCCGCGACGCGGTCGTCGGTGACCTCGACGCGATCGCCGAGATGCTCGAAGACTTCGTCGCGACTCATCCGGCGAAGTCGCACGCTCGTTCGAAGGACAAGCTGCGCGATGCGCTGTTCGGCGATGCGCCGGTCGCGCACGTGCTCGTCGCCGTCGATCGAGAACGCGTCGTCGGGATGGTCCAGTGGTCGCGCATCTTCGAGATGTTCTGGGGCATGTTCGGCGGCAAAGCTGAATGGCTGTACGTGCGTCCCGAAGCCCGCGGTCGCGCGGTCGCCGCGATGCTCGGCGCCGAAGTCTGCAAGCGGGTGCGCGATGACGGCGGCGAATTCTTGTATCTCGGCAGCGTCGAGCCGAGCGTGACCGCGCTCTACGATCGCGTCACGCATAGCTGGCCCGAACGAACGCACGCGCTGAGCGCCGAAGCATTCCAGCGCGTCGCCGATCTCGCCGGCGCATCTCCGCGCGAGCTCGCGCGCAACCTGCCGTCGCCCGAGCTCAATCGCGTGCCCGCGAGCATTCGCGATCGCTGACCACATCACCGGTGCGAGGGTTAGCTGTGGTCGCGCATTTGAAGCAGCACGTCGAAGACCGACGACCATAAGCTCGCCAAACGCTCTAATCGCGCACGAACGTGACGATGCGCTGATCCGGCAGCATCTCGTTCGACTCGACAAACTTGAAGTGCAGCTGCGCGAGCTCGAGCTTCAACTGCGCGAGCGTCATCTTGTGCTCGGGCTTGATCGCGAGCTGCGGATCTTCGCCGCGATATTCGACCAGCACGAGCCTGCCGGTCGGCGTCAGCGCATTCGCGACGCCGTGCAGGATCGCCGGCGGATCCGCGAGCTCGTGATAGACGTCGACCATCAGCACGACGTCGCAGCATGCCGGCGGCAACGCGGCGTCGTGATCGCTCGCCAGGATCAGCCGAATGTTCGTGCGACCGTGGAGGTTACTGCGCAAGATCTCGAGCATCTGCGGTTGCAGATCGGTCGCGATGACGTTCGCGACGCGCGTCGCGAGCCGCAGCGTGAAATAGCCGGTGCCGGCGCCGATGTCGGCGACCGTCATCGTCGGCGCGAGCTTCAGCGAATCGAGGACGCGTTCGGGTTGCTCGCGCGTGTCGCGATCGGGCCGATCGAGCCAATCGGCGCCGAGATAGCTCATCGTCTGCGCGATCGGCCGCCCGGCATACGTGCCGCTCGGCGCCGGAGGTTGCGGCGACGAGCACGCGACGCCGAGCGCGATCAGCGCGACGGTTCCGGCTAGATCGAAGCCGCGCACGCGCAATCGGCCACCGTCTCGATCGCGATCGCGGTGAGCGCCGCGCAGTAGTCGAGATCGATGTTCTCCATCGTGTCGTGGGTGTCGTGATAGCCCTTGCGCGAGATGTCGTAGTTCTCCATGAACAGCACGACGGGAATGCCGACGTCGGAGAACACCTGGCCGTCGGTGTTGTAGAGCGCGCTGCGCGGCTCCCACTCGACGCGGATGTCGCCGTGCAGCGGCAAGTGCGCGAACGGCGGCGGCGCCGTCGGCAACCGCTGCTTCGGATCGAACGGCATCCGCTTCGCGCGGTCGAGGCCTTTGCGATCGTGCGTGTTCCATTCGTTCGCCAACCGATTCCACGCGAGGTTCGCGCGATTCGCGCGGCGCGCGAGCTTTGCCGAGCCTTCGCCTTCGCCCGGCGCGATCTGGAAGACATCGCGATCGCGGTCGGCGTTGTGACCGACCATGTCGAGCACGAACGCGCCGACCACATCGACGTGACCGACGTCGCGCTTCGTGCCGTCCTCGGCGGTGAACTGCAGCGATTTCTCGACGAGGCCCTGACACAACGCACGCGCGCCGAGGCAATCGGGCGGGAATTCTTCGCCGGTGAGATGGATCAGCCAAACGTCGCGCTCGAGCTTGCCCGCCTTCGCGAGCGGCAACAGTTGCTCCGCGGCGAGGAGCAGCGCGGTCGTCGCCGAGTGGTTGTCGTCGGCGCCGCAGGCCGGCGCGCGCAACAAGTCGCCGCCGCTCTCCTTGTAATAGACGTCTTCCATGTACGCGGTGTCGTAGTGATCGCCCATCACGATCGCCTCGCCGCGATTCTTGCCGGGGATCATCATCACGACGTTGCGCTCGTGAGGGCCGGTCTGATTCTTCGCCCAGCCTTCCATCCACGCGAACTCGAAATCGGTCTCCCACTTGAACACGTGATCGACGACCTCGCCGAGCCCGTGCTTCGCGATCAACGCGCGATAGCGCGCGTGCAGGTGATCGCCGAGCGCCTCGAGGTCGCGGCGTTCGTGCGTGACGACGTGTGCCGCCTTCGCCGCGGGGCCGCCGTGCTTGCCTTTGTTGACCGTGATGCCGTCGCTGTCGTTCTTCTGGATGAACTCGCCGTGCGCGAGGTCGACGATCGATTTCCAGATCTCGTCCTCGAACTCGCGCGTGCCGAGCTTCGCGATCACGTGTGGAACTGGTGGCGCCGGCTCTTCGCCGATGCAGCTCGTCAGCGCGTCGGCGACGCGTTGGCCGGCATCGCCGTGCGCCGCGAGCTTCGGCAACGACGCGAGCCAGTGCTCGAGCGTGTCGTGCTTCGCGCAGTGGAGCAGCGCGCGCGCGTGCGATGGCGCGAGTGGTTTGCCCAATAGCTCGCGCGCCTCGAGGATCTTGCGGATGTTGTGCGCCGTCGTGTGGCGCGCGTGGCCCGGATCTTTGGCGAACTCGCGCGCGGCCGCGACGTGCGTCGTGCGCGCGAGCAAGTTCGGCTCGAGCACGAGCTCGCTCGCGCCGGCTTTCTCGGCGCCGATGTAGCCGTGCGGTCCGGCCTTGAAGCGACCCTTCGCGTTCGCGATCACCGGCACGTGCCAGAACAGCTCGCGCACGCCGGCGCGCATCGGCGGGTAGTACATGCGATAGCCGAAGCGGCCACCGCGATCGACGATCGCCGCGGCGCGTGCGAGCTGCGCGCGCTCGGCGGGCCAGCCGTCGAGCACGAGCTCGTAACGCTCGTTCCAGATCTGCGAGTTGCGCGCGAGCGGTTTGTCGTAGAGATCGACGGCGACCGGCTCGGTCGAGAACAGCGCGACCGAAACCTTGTCGGTGTACGCGCCGTCGCCGTGAATATCTTCGTCGCGTGCGATCCGTTGCCAGCGGTGCGTGCGCACGAGATCGCCGACGACCTTGTGATGGCTCGTCGCCGGATCGACCTCGTCGAGCCAGCCCGACTGCGGGATGCGAATCGCGTACGCCGATTCGACGCGCGGGAACAAGTGCAACAGCGGCACTTGCATCGCACGCGGCAGCTGCGCCGACAGCTTGCGATACTGAACGTGCTCGAAGAACACGAGGCTCGCCGGCGTCGGCACGATGATCGTCTTGCCCGCGAGATAGCGCGCGCGCAGCTCGTCGGGCAGCTTCGCGAACGGCTCGAACGTCACGACGACGTCACAGGGATCTGTGATGCCTTCGCGAAACGGTCCCTTGAACGTCTTCCACGCACCCTTCACACCGGCCCACGCGAGCATTTCGGTGACGCCGGCTTCGTCCATGCCGTGCCAGAACGCGCGCGCCGGACCGTCGTGGCTGCCGCCGAACAGCGTCCAGCGCTCGTTGCCTTTGTCATCTTGCGTGCGCGATAAGCACAACGACGCGATCACCAGCAACGGATCGTGCGCGAGCTTGCCGCGCTTCGCGGCGTCGGCGAGCTCCGGCGTCCACGCCGGGTTGCCGTCGAGCAACGTCTTCGACAGTGCGTGCGGCTGACCGTGGACGAGCTTCGCGAGCTCGTCGACGAGGTGCTTGCCGATCCGATCCAAGCCGGGCTCGAGATCGAACGCCTGCTCGTACTCGTCGATGTCGAGCGCGTGGCCGAGCGAGCACCCGAACGTCGAGCAGTTCTTCGCGCGCTCCGGCGCGTACGGCTTGAACCCGACGTACGGCGGCGGCATCGCTTCCGAGTACGCGCGCAGCGGGAACTTACCAGCGCCGTGAAAAGCCCCCCGCGTCTCGTCCTCGATCTGGTCCCAAGGCTCGCTCATGATGCGAACACTACGCTACGCTCGCTCGTGATGGTCGCGTCACGATACCGGATCGTCTGGACCACGCCGGCGGGCGTGATTTCCGCCATCGAGCCGACGCCCGACGAAGTTCGCGCGCATGCGGCCGAGCTCGCGCGCGGATACAACGAGCCCGCGAATGCGGCGTTGATGGGTCACACCGCCGCGATGGACGAAGATGACGTCGTCGAGAGTTACGCCGATCTGATCGACGACGGCGGCCGCGCGTTCATCGCATTTTGCGACGGCGCGTTCATCGGCGACGCCGACTTGCGCGGCTTGCACGGCGGCGGCGCCGAGTTCGCGTTCATGATCGGCGCGACGCACACGCAGGGCAAAGGCTTCGGCACGAAGCTCGCGACGATGATCGCGAAGTTCGGCTTCGAGACGATCGGCCTCACCACGATCTACGCGTCGATCGTTCCGCAGAACGTCGCGTCGCGCCGCGTCTTCGAGAAGCTCGGCTACTGGCTCGACGACTCGCCGGCCGCGCGCGAGTTCGCCGACGAGCCCGGCGACCTCGTCATGGCGATCGACGGCCCGACGTTCGGCAAGCTGCCGGGCATAGCGGACATCGCGATCACTCCGCGGTAGGCTCGCGGCATGGGTGCAGCCAGCTCGGTGCTCGTCGGCGTGGTCGCCGCGCTGCACGTGTACTTCCTCGTGCTCGAGATGTTCTTGTGGACGACGCCGTTCGGCCAGAAGACGTTCGCGAAGAGCGCCGAGGAGATGCAGCAGACGAAGGTGCTCGCCGGCAACCAAGGCCTCTACAACGGCTTCCTTGCCGCGGGTTTAGTCTGGTCGTTGACCGCCGCCGAGCCGACTGCGTACGCGCTCAAGCTGTTCTTCTTGGGTTGCGTCGTGATCGCCGGGCTCTACGGCGCGGCGACGGCGTCGAAGAAGATCCTGTTCGTGCAGACCGTGCCGGCGCTTGCGGCGATGCTCGTCACTCTGCTCGCCCACCGGTAGAAAGCTGACGCTCGGCGACTGGCAAACGCCTAGTTGCAGCCGGGCACGCCGGTCGCACTACCGACGAGCATGCTGTTTCTCCTCGCGCCGCTCTTGCCGGCTGTTGCAGGCGGTCTCGGCTATCTCGCGTGTTACGGCGGGTTCGAAGGTCCCGTCGATTGGGCGATGGACACCGCCGTACACGGCTCGCGCGATCGCCGCGTGCTCGCGCTGACGTTCGACGATGGCCCCGATCCGGATCGCACGCCGGCGCTGCTCGACGCCCTCGCCGAGCTCGGCGTACCCGCGACGTTCTTCGTGCTCGGCGAGCACGCCGAACAGTATCCAGAGCTGTGCGCGCGCATCGCACGCGAAGGTCACGAGCTCGGCAATCACACGTACACGCATCCGTACTTGCCGCTGCGCCGCTCGCGCGACGTCGCGACCGAGCTCGCGCGCACCGATCGCGCGATCGAGAACGCGACCGGCATCGTGCCGACGCTCGCGCGCCCACCGTACGGCGGTCGTTCGCCACGCAACGTGCAAGCGTTTCGCGCCGCCGGCAAACAGCTCGTGCTGTGGGACGTCAACAGCTACGACTGGAAGGGCGCGCCGGGCATCGAGGTCGCGCAGCGCGTCGTCGATCGCGCGCGCCCCGGCAGCATCATCTTGATGCACGACGGCGGCCGCGATCACAAGGGCACGCTCGACGCCGTCAAGCTCGCGGTGCCCGCGTTGCGCGAGCGCGGCTATACGTTCGAAACGGTCTCGCGGGCTATTTCGCCGAGCCAGCCGAGCCTGGTGCCGCCGAGCCTGTAGCGGGCATCGCCGGCATCGGTTTCAGGCCGAGCTCGTACGGCACGACGCCGCTGTTAGCGACGACCCACGCCTTTGCGATCTTGCCGTTCGCGATCTGATCGATCTCGAAGAACGGCAGCGTGACGTGCTTCTTCGTCGCCGTTGCAATTCCCATCGCCGGTGCGGCCGCGTCGTTGGTGCCTTCCATCGAGGCCTGCAAGACGACGTAGCTGCCGGCGCCCCAGAGCGCGGTCGACGTCATCTTCATGTCGGAGAACGCCTTCCAGTTGGCCTGCGCGTCGGCGAGCGTCTCGGCTTTCGTCCAATCTTTCGGGTTCTCCTGCTCGCTCCACACGAGGTCGTCGGCGAACGCGCGGCCCATCGCCTTGGCGTCGTGCTTGTCGAACGCGTCGATCAGCGATTGCACGACTGCGACGTTTGCCTTCTCGCCGTCGTCGTTCTTGGCAACGACCGTCTCCTTCGCGACGTCGGGCATGTGATCGGCCGGCCGCACTGGATGATGCGGGTCGGGGACGAGCTGGTTCGTCGTCGTCGGATCGTCGTCGTAGTCGGTCTCTTGGGTCACGCGGCCTTGATCGTCGAACGTGACGAGCTCGCCGCCGAGCTGGCCGACCTTCTGATTCATTCCCGAGACGCCCTCGATCGGCCCGGTGTGCGTGCCGGAGATCCACGTGAGCGCCGCGACATCGTGGCCGTGCACCAACACGACTCGAACGTCGCCCTTCGCATCCGGCACGCCGACTTTGCTCGCCTTGCTCGCATCGAGAATGGCGGCGGCGCCTTTCGTGATCCCGGATTGGCCGAGCGCCTGCGCCGAGAGATCGACGTAGGTCGCGTCGGGCGCGAAGCACGCTTTGAATTCGTCCCATTTTGCGTCGCTGTAGAAGCCCCAGCATGCGATCTCGCGCTGCGCGATCTCGTCGCCGGTCATCGGCTTCGTCGGAGTCTCGGGCTGCGCTGGCATCGCCGGAGGCGGCTCGATCGCCTCCGATTCCTTCTTCTTCTGGCAGCCGTTGAAGCAGCCGCCGGAGGTCGTCAGCACGAGCGCGGCGATCGCGAGCTTGTTCATCGCGATGCTGTATCACGGCTCCAGCAGATGCGCGATCACGGGTGCGTGGTCGCTCGTGCCGACCTCGCGATACGATTTGCACGCGACGGATGCGTCGACGAGCGAGTGATGCGCGGCGATGTAATCGAGCCGCCAACCGATGTTGCGCTGGCGCAAGTTTCGCCACGGCGCCCACCACGTGAACAACCGATCGTTGTCGGGATCGACGTAACGACCGACGTCGACGAGCCCGTGCGAGAACACGCTGTCGATCAGCGTGCGCTCTTCGCTCGATTGCCCGACCATGTCCTTGCGCAGCGTCGGGTGCACGTCGATCGGCTTGCGCGCGACGTTGTAATCGCCGCACAGCACGAGCCGATTGTGCTCGCGCGCGAGCTCGCCGCACCACGCGTCGAGCCCTTCGAGAAACGCGATCTTCGCGGCGTAGTCTTTGCCGCCGTTCGGGCCGTACATCGAGCCGAACACGATGTCGTCGACGTGCGTGACGACGATGCGAAACTCGTGATCGAACTTCGGATGCTCGAACGTCGGCGGCTTCGGAAATCGCGCGGTGCGCAGCAACAACGCGACGCCCGAGTAACCGCCGCTGCCGTGCCA
>DASXEF010001012.1:0-16603 GCA_036490255.1 Kofleriaceae bacterium | reverse complement strand
TCGGGTAGGTCTCGAACGGAATGGCCGGCAGGTCGGACTTGTGAAACGACACCTTGCCGAACTCGCGCACGAACGTGTTGTGAAGTGGTTCGTCGCGTCCTTCCAGTCGCGCGCAGATCTGTCGCAGCGGAAGCTCGCCGTCGTCGAGCACGACGTAGTCGAGGTAGTCGAAGACGCGCGGGTCCGACAGCTCGCGAAGCTCGGTCGACGGAAACCCGCCGCCGAGCGCGCGCTTCACTCCGGGTCGGTTCGCGCCGAACCACTTGCCGAGCAGCAGCGAGCCCATCACATTGCCCGGGAATGGACACGTGAGGCAGACCAGATCGAGGTCCTTCGGGAACAGCTCTTCTGCGAGCTCGAACATCATCTGTTCGTAAACGTTTGGCGGACGCTGCAGCTCCGCCTCGAGCCGATCGAAGCTGGGCGGCGAATAGCCGAGCGAGTGCGCGTAGCGATGCACGCCGAAGTGCTTGCTGATCGTCGAGCGAAACGTCTCGGTGAGATCGGCGATCATCAGCGACACGTAGTGGCGCGCGAGGTCGCCATGCGACCACGCACCGGCATTGCTGCGGCTCTCCGCGACGTCGCGTCGACGAAAGTGCGGACCTTCCGGAAGCCACTTTCGGCCCGTGATGCGATAGATGGCGGCCATGTCACGGTGCTGGAGCACGGCGACGGCGTCGTCGATGATCTGCACGTAGCGGTCGCGATTCTGGTAGACGCCCCGGTAGTCGTTCGTGAGATCGCCCGGATCGATCGCCGCGAACATGCGCTCGAGCCCGGCAGGCGAGAACACCCGCAAGAAGATCTCGAGGCTCGCGTCGATCGACACGACGGTGTGCCCGAGGTGGCGCAACCAGCCCGCGAGGCGCGGCGCGGCGGCATACGGCGTATTGAGATCGACGGCGGGCGGAATGACCATCGCGATCTTGAGCGCCATCACACACTCCGTGGTCGTGACTTCTCGATCATGGTTGAGGGGACAGCGCCCGCGCCGCAACCGTTAGCTTCTGAAACAGCTCGAACGCATCCCAATTGGTCTTGGTGAAGACGATCTTGCCGCCCTCGAGCCGATCCAACGTCATCCCGGTCCACGTGACGCGCTCGTTGGTCGGCGGAATTCCGAAGAACGGTCCCCGGTGGGTTCCGGTCGCGACCCATCGCGAGGCGACCTTGTCACCCTCGGCGACGATGTCCTGAACCTGCAGCGAAAGATCGGGGAACGCCGTGTGGAGGATCTGCGCGAGCGTGGCCTGCGACTTGACGAGGCTCGCATCGAACAGCTCGGGCACCAGCTCCGGCTTTCCACTGAGCATCTCCTCGGCCACGCGCCGAGCTACGGTCTTGTTCAGCTCCGACATGCGACGACGATGATACACAGTCGCCTGCCGGAGCGACGGGATAGCGCCATGTTATCGTCGGCGCAGTGAACGTCGTGTCAGTGTATCTCGCGGCGCACGACAGCTCCGCGGCGCTCATCGCAGACGGGAAGATGTACGCGATCGAGCTCGAGCGACTGAGCCGGATCAAGCATTCGTGCGACCACGACGTGCTCACCCGCGAGTACCTCGACAATCGCATCGCTACCAAGCCCGAGCACGTTCGCGAGACCGCGCTGCAGGCGATCGATTACCTGCTGCGCGCCGCGGGCAAGACGGTCGCCGATGTCGACGTGACGATGACGTGCAACCTCGCGGGTGCCCGGCGGCTCGACGACGCGACCGCTCGCGTCGTCAGCCCGACCCACCACGAACAGCACGCGGCCAGTGCGTACTATCCGTCGAGCTTCGACGAAGCGGCGGTGCTGGTGCTCGACAATTTCGGCGAGCGCAACCCGGAGAACCCGCAGCTTCGCGAGACCGTCAGCATCTGGCACGGCCGCGGCCGTAGCCTGCGTCACGTGCGGACGATCTACTCGCCCGCTTATCAGTTCGCCAACACTCCCGACGAGTGCACGGTCCATCACTCGCCCGGCAACTTCTACACCGACTGCACCGTCTACAGCGGCTTCAAGGTGCTCGACGGCGGCAAGACGATGGGACTGTCGCCGTACGGGACGGCTCGGCTCGTCGAGCCGGTGCTCGCGCACGTCAAATTCCGCGACGACGGTCGCATCGACTTCGATCGCGCGTACCAGCAGCTGATCCGCGACGACCTCGCCGCGCGCGGCGACACGTTCGAGGCGCGTGCCGACGTCGCGTACGCCGCGCAGATCGTGCTCGAACGCTGCGTCGACTTCTACTGCAAGCTCGCGCACAAGCTCGTCGGCTCGACCAACCTCTGCCTCGCCGGCGGCATCGCGCTCAACTCGGTCGCGAACGGCAAGATCCTCGGCCGCACGCCGTTCCAGCAGCTGTTCGTGCAACCCGCGGCGAAGGACTCGGGCCTCGCGCTCGGCAAGGCGCTCGCGGCGTTCTATCACTTCGAAGAAAACCACGGCATCGAGCTCGACTATCGCGGCTACTACCTCGGCGCGCCGTACGGTTACGATGCGACGATCGCGAGCGTGCGATCGGATCCGGCGTTCACCACGACCACGCTCGAAGGCGATGCGCTCTACGCGTCGGTCGCGCGGCTGCTCGCCGACGGCAAGATCGTCGCGTGGTTCCAAGGCGGCTGCGAGTTCGGCCCGCGCGCGCTCGGCCATCGCAGCATCCTCTGCAACCCGATGCTCGCCGACATGAAGGACGTGCTCAACGCGCGCGTCAAGCACCGCGAAGCGTTCCGGCCGTTCGCGCCGAGCGTGCTCGCAGAGCACGCGAAGGACTACTTCGCGATCACCGTGCCGTCTCCGTACATGCTGCTCGTCGCGGATGTGACGAGCGACGCGATCCCGGCCGTGACGCACGTCGATCACTCGGCGCGGCTGCAGACGCTCGATCGCGCGACCGACGAGCGCTTCTACAAGCTGATCTCGGCATTTCGCGACATCACCGGCGTGCCGGTGCTGCTCAACACGTCGTTCAACGTGCGCGGACAGCCGATCGTCGAGACGCCCGACGAAGCGGTGAGCACGTTCCGCGACACCGAGATCGACGTCCTCGTGCTCGGCGACCACGTGATCGAGAAGCGTCGAGCTCAGTAAACGAGCCGCGCGCAGCAGCGCAGCTCGGGAGCATCGATTCGCGCGAACGCCAGCGCGAGCGCGGCGAGGCCGCTGATCGCGGAGAGGTGATACCGATCGGCGACGTATGGATCGTCGAGCCAGCGTCCGGTCTCGCGACGCCGCACGGCGATCGCGTCGGCGATGCACCGAGCGTGATCGGTGAGCGCGAGATCCTGCGAAGCGTCGCGCGCGGCGAGCGTGACGACGAGGTCGCCCGTGCTCGCGCGCGGTTCGGCGAGCACGACGCGACCACCGCACGCGATCCGCGTCAGCGGCGATGCGTCGTCGGGAATCACGGGCGTGCGTCCCGATGCGACGTCCCAGCGCGCGAGCGCCCACGCCACGCCTTCGCGCTCGCCGGGTAGCCCGGCAAGCCAGCGCGTGCCGTCGACATAACGCGCGTGCTCCGTCGTGGTGGGCTCGCGCAGTCGGCTCGCGAGCTGCTCGAGCTCGGGCGGCGCCTCGAACACGTTCGCCGCGACCAGCAACAAGCCGGCGTCGCCGGAGATCACGTCGCGCGTGGAGCTTGCCGACGCGACCGCGGTCGCCATGCAGCGTCGCGACAGCTCCGCCAGCGCGGCGTCGTCGAGCAGCGCGGCGCACTTGCGCAGCGCGTACAGCCGCGCACCGGCGCCCAAGAAGGCACCGCGCGGCATCGCGGTCGCTTGTAGTTTTTGCGAGAGCAGCGCGAGCACGCTGCGCGCGGCGTCGCGAAATCGCGGAGCGCCGCAGCGCCGATACAGGTACGCGAACATCACAGCGAGCCCCGCGCTGCCCGACAGCAGATCGCCCGGCAGCACGCCGAGCCGCCGCACGCCGGCCGTCGGATCCCAGCTCGCGCCGATCCACGCCGGCTCGCTCGTCGCTTCGTCGAGGATGAAGTCGGCGAGCGCGATCGCGTGGTCGAGCGGCGATCCGACCGCGGTCGAGCTCGCGCGCGGCTCGATCACGGGCGCAGGATCGCCGCACGCCTCCGCCTCGAGGCCGATCGCGCTGGCGATCGCGTCGAGGTCACGGTCCTCGTCGATCGGAGCGCGCACCAGCTCGACGCGCTCGAGCGCGGGCGCGGCGAACACGCCGCCGACCTCGCCGTCATCGCCGACGTACAACGCGTCGCTCGCCGGCGACGCTTCGAACGACGGCACGGCGCCGTCGCGGATCGCGTGAAGCTCGTGCAGCGCGATCACACGCGCGCGATCGTCGGGCCGTCCCAACCCGAGCCGCGTGAGAAACGCATCGCGCAAGCGGCCGTCGGTCAGCAGCACCGCGGCGAGGCTGTGCTCCGACACCTCCTCGTACATGAACCCGGAGCGCCACTGGATCGCGACGCGCAGCTCGGCAGCGCGCGCGCCGAGCTCGAGGCCGGCGAGCGACGCCGTCATCGATCGATAGCCCGCGACGATCTCCGGCAGGTGCGCGGCCGCCGTCGCGAGCGTGCCGCCGATCATCGGCAGCGTCGGCGTCACGTCCAGCGCCTCCGACGTGCGCGACGGGAGCACGCCGCGCCCGCCGCGATTGAGCCCGCCGACGTTGACCGCGCGGCGGCCAGGTTCGCCGGCGAGCCACGTCGGCAACAGGCCGACCGCCAACGGCGACCGCTCGTAGCGATCGCGCGCGCCTGACCGCTCGCTTCGCGCCGGCTGCAGCACCATCTCGAGATCGATGAACACCGGGTGCTCGCCCGCGGCGACGAGGTTGAGCCCGTGCATGTCGGTCGCGCGCAGCGCCTGGAACAAGCGCAGGTAGGATCCGATGCGCGTGAAGTAGCGCGAGACTTCTCCGGCGTCGTCGCACGGGCTCGCTTCGACGTAGTCGGCCCAGCCGTAGTCGTCACGCGCGACGATCGCGCGCGGCTCGAGCGACAGCGCTTGCGCGAGCTCGGTGACCCACGCGGCGGTTCGCAGGTTCTTGCTCTTGTAGACGAGGCGCGAGCCATCGGGCAGCGTGATCCGCAGCGGCGGCGCGCGATGCGGAGGGTGCCGCAGCGTCAACAGCGAGACGTCGCGGAGCGCGGGTGCGCCCGATTTGCCGAGCGCCGTCCAGTCCGCGGCGAGGCGATGCAACAGCTCCGTGCACCCGCGCTGCCACGACGCGAAGCTCGTCGCGAGCAGCCGTGCGAGCACGGGGTACACGTTCAGCAGGGCCAACCAATCGCGGCGCGATGCCAAGTGCGACGCGACGTACTCGCGCGGCGACCGGCACGGGCTCGCCGCGAGCTCGTGGCTCAACACGAAACGCGCCGGATGGACGAGCGATCGGCGCAGCCAATCGAGCAACCCGGCGCGAGCCTCTGCATCGATCGCGACGGTCGGCGATCCGACCAGCGCCTCGTCGAGCCATGAGCCCGCCGTCCTGACGAAGCCGGAGAACGCGCTCGCGAAGTCCGGCCCAGCGTCGTCCGGCGCCGGAGTCGGATCGTCGAGCAACCGCTCGAGCGCCGTCGCCCAGTCCGGCACCACGCGAGCGTCGCGCACGCGTGCACGCGCGAGCGTCTCGACGATCGGACCGCGCAGCTGCAGTGCTTCCGGCGCGAGCCCGACGACTCGACAGATCGCGGTCACCTCGTCGTGCGGGCTCGGCTCGGTCACGAGCCATGCGCCGGCCGCGCGCTCTTCGAACGTGGCGCTCCGCGCGACGAGCTCGATCACCGCGGCTCGCAGTTCTGGGCGACTCGCGATACCCGCCATCCGCGAGCCAGCATACGATGGCTGTACGCGATGAGAAACCCGGAGGTCGCCGCGTGGGCGGCATCGCGTGACATCGCGATCACGTGGCCCGAGGACTACGTTCGCGATCCGAACGCGTTCCACGACAACCCGTGCATCGATTTCGGCCGCGTCGTGTGGCGCGAGCCGCAGTTCGTGGTGCGGCCGCGCAGCGTCGATCAGCTCGTCGACTGCGTGACGATGCTGCGCGATCGCGCGACGCCGTATCACGTTCGCGGCGCAGGCCACAGCTCGGGCGGACAAGCGCTCACCGACGGCGGCGCGGTGATCCACACCGGTGGACTGTCGCGAATCATCGAGGAACGTCCCGACGCCGACCAGATCGTCGTCGAGGGCGGCACGTGGTGGCTCTCCGTGATCGAACAGCTGCAGGCGCAGGGCCGGCGACCCGTGTCGCTGACCGGAAATCCTCGCGTCAGTGTCGCCGGCACGCTGGCCGTCGGTGGCTTCGGCGACACGTCCCACGTCGAAGGGCTCGTGATCGACTCGGTCGATGCGATCACGTTGATCGCGCCGGACGGGACTCGGCACGCGCTGCGTCGCGGTGACGAGCTGTTTCACTACGCGCTGGCCGGCCGTGGCCAGCTCGGCGTGATCGCCGAGGCGACCGTGCGCACCGTTCGCAAACCGCTACAAGTAACGTTGCGCTACGTGCGATGGGGATCGCTGCGCGACTTCGTGCGCGACTCGGCGATCATCGCTCGGCACCGGCTCTACGAGTACGTCCGCGCGCGGATGTTCTGGGAGCACGCGAGCGAGCACGTCGATGCAGGCGTCGGCAACTTCGGCGCGTCGACGACGGCGCCGGACGCGATCAACCTCATCCGCCCGGTCTCGGCGACGAGCGCGCAGGTTCGCGATCTGCTCGCCGACCTGCGGCGCGAGCCGTCGGGCGACGAGTGGCTGCTGCCGACGCCCGCGATGGAGATCGCGTTGCCGCTCCCCGATGGCCTCGGTGTCTGGCCGCGCATTCGCGATCGCGTGGTCGCCGGCGGGTTGGTCCCGTTCCTCGGACGCGGCACGTCGGTCATGGTGGTGCCACCGAAGCCGGAGCTCCCGCTCGCACCGGTCGCCGGCCGTAACGCGACGCTGCTGATCGCGCTGCGTCCCGAAGCGCCTGCCGAGCGCGTTCGCGAGCTGCTACCTGCGATGCGCGCGATCGGCGAGATGGCGCTGGCGGCAGGCGGACGGATCCACTTGATCTCGATCGAGCTCGACACGCCGCGGTTCGTCGAGCGCCAGTTCGGCGACGCGATCGCGGCTCGATTTCGCGCGCTGAAGGCGCGACTCGATCCCGGCGGCCTGTGCAACCCCGGGCTGCTGTAGTTACTCGACCTTGAAATGCGCGGTCGTGACGAGCGTGCCGTCGAGCTTGACCTCGACCCGATACTTGCCGACCGGCCAGCCGCTGGTCGGCTTCGTCAGCTTGCTGTCGACCTGGTAGCTCTTCACGCCAAAGCCGAGATCCGTGACCGGCTCGTTGACCGTCCCGATCACGGTGTTCGGCGGCGCGGCCTGGCCGACATCCTCGGCGATCCACTGGATGACGTAGACGTCACCCGCCTTGGGCAGATCGGCCGTCTTGTACATCATGTGCACGACAGGGGCATCCACGGCGAAGTGGTCGGTAGGATCGACGCACTGGTCGCCGTCGATGTTCTTGCAAATGAAAGTGCCGATCGCCTCGGTGGTGCTCATGTCGGCGACCGTACCCGATCCCCGACGGACCGTGTCGCTTACTGGATCGCGAACTTCGCCGTGGTGACGAGCTTGTCGCCGAGCTTGATCTCGACGCGATACGTGCCGACCGGCCAGCCGTGCGTCGGCTTCGTCAGCGAGCCGTTGACCGTGTAGCTCTTCGCGGCCGCGACCACATTGCCGACCGGCTCGTTGACGGTCGCGATCACGGTGTTCGCAGGTGCCGCCGCGCCGACATCTGTTGCGATCCACTGGATGACGTACGCATTGCCGGGCTTGGGCAGCTCGGGCGTCGTGAACGTCACGTGGACGCCGGGGACGGCAGCGTCGAAGTGATCGGTGGAGTCTGCACACGGTGCATTGCTCGCAACGAGCTTGCACGTGAACGTTCCGAGCTGGCCCGGCTTCGATTCCGCCTGCGAACCGTAGGCAAGAACGACGGCCGTCGCGATCCACACAGGCGTGCTGCGCATGGGTTACTGGATCGAGAAGTTCGCGGTGGTGACGAGCTTGTCGCCGAGCTTGATCTCGACGCGATACTTGCCGACCGGCCAGCCGTTGTTCGGCTTCGTCAGCGAGCCGTTGACCGTGTAGCTATTCGCGCCTGCGGGAATCTCGCCGACCGCTTGGTTGACCGTCGCGATCACGGTGTTTGCGGGAGCTGCCGAGCCGACATCGGCTGCGATCCACTGGATGACGTAGGTATCACCCGACTTGGGCAGATCGCCGGTTCTGTACGTCACGTGCATGACCGGCACGGTCCCGTCGAAGTGATCGGTGGAGTCGGGACACGAGGAATCGCTTCCGTCCGACGCGTCGTTCCGTTTGCACGTGAACGTGCCGGCTCCCGCGGCCGGCGCCGCACCGGCGGCCGGCTTCGCTTCCGGCTGCTTCGTCTCCGACGGCTTCGACTCTGTGGACCCTTTCGACTTACAACCGACGAGCGCGACAGCTAGCGACGTCGCGATCCAGAGGGACGTATTACGCATGGGCGTAGCGTAAGCCGTTGCAAGCGCTGCCGCTACATCACGAACCTGGCTTAACAACGAACTTCAGCACCACGACGAGCACGATGCTGAACAGCACGAAGAACGCTCCCAACGCCGCGAAGATAATTCCGCCGATCGAGGTCCCGAGCTCGAGCACGGAGCTCGCCGGATCTTTGGGGTCGTAATAAACCTTCACGGTCTTGCCGACGGGATACGCCGCGAGCTTGGCGTCGCCGTGACCATCCGCGTGCGGTTCGCGGGTGATCCTGGAGCCCTCGAGCTGCTTGCCGTCGACCGTGTAGCTGTAACTGACCTTCGGCTGACGCGTTTCCGCGTAACGCAAGTTGCCGGCTCGATCGTGCGTCTGGATCGTGTTCGAGTCGATCTTCGAGCTCGTAATCACACCGTCGGTGGTCGGCCAGTCTTTCGCCGCGCCGTCGCGCGCGAAGATGTGCACCCCGATTCCGACCAGCACGATTCCGACGACAGCGAACGGGGTCCCGATCAGCCACGGAGACATGGCACAATAGTAGATCAGTACATGGCGTTGAAGGTCGCGATGGTCGTGCCGCCGACCGTGAATCTCAACACGCCGTATGCGGCGGCGCCTCGCCTTGCGGGCTGGCTTCGCCACCTCGGCCATACGGTCGTGCCCGTCGACATCAGCCTCGAGCTGTTCTTGCGCATCTTCAGTCGCAAAGGACTCGAGCGCATGTTCGCGGACGTCGATCCCAGCGTGCTCACGGCCGACGAGCTGAGCATCTACAGCAACCGCGACCAGTACCTGAAGATCATCGAGGACGCCGTTGCCGTCGTCCAGCTCCGCGATCTGACGGCGACCACGCAGATCGCTTACCGCGATCTGATTCCCGTCGGACCGCGGATCCGCAAGACGGTGGCCTCGCCCGGAATGTGGGGCGGCACCGACTTCGCGCGCTACCGCGTGTCGCTGATGTTGCTCGAGCTCATGGACCTGTTCAAAGCGACGCTCGGCGGCCACTTCGGGCTCACCGAGTACGCATCCCAGCTCGCGCACTCGCCGTCGAGCTTCGATCCGATCGCGGAAGAGCTCGCCAAACCCGCGGATGCCTACAAGTCGATGCTCGCCGAGGTCGCCGCGGAGCTGTTCCCGGCCGACATCGATCTCGCCTGCATGACCTGCCCGTTCCCGGGCAACCTCGTCGGTTCGCTGCTGCTCGGCAAGTGGCTCGCGACGCATCGCCCGAACGCGAAGCGAGCACTCGGCGGCGGGTTTCCGTCGACCGAGCTGCGCGAGCTCGCAGACCCGCGGGTGTTCGACTTCGTCGACTACGTCGTGCTCGACGACGGCGAGCTGCCGCTGAAGCAGATCTGCGCGCGAGTGGAAGGACGCGACGAGCAGCTCCACACCACGTTCACGCGCGAAGCAGGACGCGTCGTGTTTTCCGGCAAGACCCAGCCGGCGATTCCGTTCGGCGATCTTCCCGCTCCGAGCTACGCGGGGTTCGAGCTCCGCCGCTACGTGCACATGATCTACATGTCGAGCCCGGTCCAGCGCGCCAACGACGGCACGTGGCTCAAGCTGACCGCGGCGCACGGCTGCTACTGGAAGCGATGCACGTTTTGCGACATCTCGTTGCCGTACATCGCCGACTACGATCCGATGCCGGCGCGGCGCCTCGCCGATCACATGGACGCGCTGCACGACGAGACCGGGCTCGCCGGATTTCACTTCACCGACGAAGCCGCGCCGCCTGGATTACTGTTCGACCTCGCGCTCGAGTTGCTTCGCCGCGGCCGCAACTATCACTGGTGGGGCAACGTTCGTTACGATCGCGCGTTCGAGCCGGACCGGTGCAAGCTGCTCGCTGCCGCCGGCATGATCCTCGTCACCGGCGGGATCGAGATCGCGACCGATGCGGTGCTCGAGAAGATCGACAAGGGCATCACCGTGCTCGGCGTGATCAAGGTGCTGCAGGCGATGGCGGAAGCCGGCATCGCCACGCACGCGTACCTGATCTACGGCTTTCCCGGCGAGACCGTTCAGGACACGATCAACGGGCTCGAGACGATCCGCCAGCTCATGCGCACCGGCTTGTTGATCAACGCCGTGTATCACCAGCTCGGCGTGTCGGCACACGCGCCACTCGGTAAGAAGCCCGACCTGTTCCCGATCCGGATCGGCATCCAGCCGTTCAAAGGGTTCGCGAAGAACTTCATCCCGTTCGCGTACAACGACGGAGTCAAGCGCTCGGCGGCGATGCACGAGGGACTCTCGACGGCGCTCGACAACTTCAGGCGCGGCCAGTATCTCGACGACCCGATCCCGGAGTGGTTCCCCGGGATCGATGTCCCCGCGCCGACGCTGGCGCTGGACTTCGTCACCGAGACGATGAAACAACCGCATCCCGGAGCGCGCGATCGCGAGCGGCTGTGCTGGTTGGGAGGTGAACCGACGTGGTCGCGCGGTCAGCTCACCGTCAGAGCGAGCAACGGCGAGATGTTCGCGATCGCAGCTCCCCGAGAGATCGCCGACAACTTGCGCCGCTGTCACCCGAGCAATTGGCCGAACGGCCAGCCGCCGAAGCGTCGCGACTTCGAACAAGCGACCTGGTGCGAGCCGTTTCGCGCGCGCGGCCTGGTGTTCGTGTAGAGCGACACGCGGAGCGTGCGTGATAACATCGTCGTCGTGAGCGCCGACGAAAACGCGACCAACGAGTGGGTGCAGCTCGACGAGAATCAGCGGTTCTCGCGGTCCGTGCTGTGGACGCTGATGAAGGCCTATTACCACGGCATGGGCCCGAAGGCGTGGCTCGACGGCGACGTCCCGAACTACGTCACGTGCAACACGTTCATCGCGCAGTCCTACGCCAACGTGGTGATGGCCTACCTCCGCGAGCTCGCCCGAACCGGTGTGCTGGTCGCGAACGAGCCGGTCTACATCATCGAGCTCGCCTCGGGTGTCGGCGCGTTCGCCGCGTACTTCCTGCACAAGTTCGGCGAGCTCAAGCTCGAGTCATCGCTGAGCGATCTCGACGTTCGCTACGTCATGACCGACTTCACGCAGACGAACTTGCAGGCCACGCAGGCCCATCCTCACCTGCGCCCGTTCGCAGCGTCGGGTGTGCTCAAATTCGGCAAGTTCGACATCGACGAGGACTCCGCGATCGAGCTCGTCGGCGGCGGCTCGCTGACCGCGGGCAGCCTCAAGAACCCCGTGATCATCCTCGGCAACTACGCGTTCGACACGTTCCGCCAAGACATCTTCCGCCTCGACAACGGCACGCTGAACGAAGTGTGCGCCACGACGCGCGCACCCGGTCCAGGACCGATCGATCTCACTCGAACCGACCTGCTGCCGAAGCTGCAAACGCAGTACAGCGATCACCCGATCGACGAGGCTCGTTACTACGACGACCCGATCTACAACGAGCTGCTCGCCGAGTATCGCACGCTGCTTGCGGACACCACGTTCACCATCCCGGTCGCGAGCCTGAAAGCGATCGATCGCTTGCTCGCGTTCTCCGGCGGACGTGGCCTGTTGTTGTCGTCAGACAAGGGGTTCACCCATCTCGACGAGCTCTATCATCGCGAGCAGCAGACGATTCAGCTGCATGGCTCGTTCTCGGTGATGGTCAACTACCATGCGATCGGCCGCTACTTCACTCGGCGCGGCGGCGTGTACGCCGCGACGTCACGCAAGCAGCTCAATCTCAAGACCGCGATGTGCGTGCTCGGGGACGATAACGAGCCCTTCGTCGACACGCTATCTGCGTTTCGCCGCGGCATCGACGAGTTCGGGCCTGGTGATTTCTTCAACTACCTGGGGCTCGATCGCAGCGACAAGCGGACGCTGGAGCAGATCCTCGGCCTGATGCGGCTGAGTGGCTACGATCCGGGCGTGCTCTTTAACCACGCCGCGACGATTCGCGAGCTGTGCACCGACATTCCCGAGTGGGTCGTCGTCGAGCTGCGTCTCGCGATCGACAAGACGTGGGCTCAATACTTCGCGAGCTCGCAGAACCTGCCGTTCGAGCTCGGGCGCATCCTGCTGGCGCTGCGTCGCCCGTTAGAAGCCGCGCGCTTCAATCAGATCTCGATCGACTGGTTCGGCGAGATGCCCGCCGCATACCTGAACATGGGCATTTGCTACTACTACGCTGAGAATCCGGCCGCGGCGATGACCTGCTTCGAGCGCGCGATCCAGCTGAATCCAGGCTTCGGCCTGCCTCGCGAGTGGATCGCCCGGATCGAATCCGAGCGAGCGCGCGCAGCGCCGGCGCGCAAGATCGTCGCTCGCCCGCGCGTCGACGAGAAACCGCGCGAGCTCGAACCGGTTCGGCCGGCCGACGTTCGTGCACCGAGCACGGAAGAAGTCGCGGCGGATTGACGCCGCTCAGCTGAGCTCGACGTCGTCGACGGGCCGCGGCGGCGGCAGCGCGCGGTGCCAGACCACGTGGCCCATGTCCTCGAGCTCGAGCGCCGATGCCACGCGCAACAACGCCATGTTGATCGGCGCATCGTGCGACGCCGCGAGGAACGCCGCGCGCACGGCGGCGTTCTTGATGTAGCCACCCGAGAGCTCGAACTCGGTCGCGAGCGTGTGGAAGTCGACGTCCTGCGCGACCGGCGCGCGCTCCGGCATGAACGACCGCCACAGCCGCTCGCGCTCGGGAACCTCGGGGACCTCGAGGAACAAGTGCAGCGAGAGTCGGCGTTGCAGTGCTTCGTCGAGCGACGCGTCCTTGTTCGTCGTGAGCACGGCGATGCCGCTGTACTGCTCGAGTCGTTGCAACAGGTAGTTCGTGGACATGTTGCCGTAGCGATCGTTGCTGCTCTTGACCTCGGTGCGCTTCGCGAACAGCGAGTCGGCCTCGTCGAACAACAGCACCGCGTGAGCACGCTCGGCTTGATCGAAGACTTTCGCCAGTTGCTTCTCGGTCTCGCCGACCCACTTCGAAACCACCTGCGCGAGATCGACTTGATAGAGATCGAGATCGAGCGCGCGTGCGATCAGCCCGGCGAGCATGGTCTTGCCGGTACCGGGTGGTCCCGAGAACAGCGCGATCAAACCTTTGCCGTAGCCGACGCGCTCGCCGTAACCCCACTCCTTGTAGACGCGATCGCTGTACTTCTTGCGGCTGATGAACTCGTGGACGCGATCCATCTGGTCCTGCGGAAGCACGAGATCGGACCACTTCACGCTGACGTTGATCTGCTTGGCGAACTCGCCGAGGTCGTTGCGGAGCCGGCGGCCGACGCAGTCGCGCACGTCGCGATGCGACACGAGCTCGCCTTCGCGCCGAGCGATCGCGATCGCTTCATGCGCTGCCAACCCGATCTCGCCCGGCGTCAGGTTGAACGCGCGGGCGAGGTTGTCGACCCGAACGTCCTTGGTGCGAATGTCCGACGGCAGCGCGTTATCCCAGAGCTTGACGCGCAGTGACTCCGACGGCAGCCGCAGCGCCAGCTCCCAGATCGGCCGCCTCGAGACCAGGCGCGGCGGCTCTTGCGCGTCGACGCCGATCACGACCGGCCCGGTGAAGTGCGCGAGTCGGCCCAACAGGTCGCGACCGCCGTTCGTGAGCAAGTCGGCCGGCACCGGGCCGATGTAGAGCACGGCGTTGCGGACGAGCGCTTCGCGCTGCGTGCGCAGGAAAATGTCATCGAACGTCGTGCGATCGGTCACGAGGTTCGGATCGAACACGATCATCGAGCGGCCGCCGTACGCCGCGACCCGCGAGGCGACCTCGCGTTTACCGCCGCCGGACAATCCGTAAAACACGAGCCACGGAATCTCGCTCGACGACACATGGTTGTTTTGTGCCGCCGCGCAGATCGCTTTGACCTCGCGTTCGACCTCGGGCTCGAACGACAGGTCGTCGAGCGTGGGTTTCGCGGTGACGAGCCTCGCCGAGCGGCCGAGCTCCGGCGCGAGCTGACTGCTGCGGCACAGCGTCGAGATCAGATCGAACGTGGGCCGCAACGCACGGTGGCTCATCGAGCCGTAGGATTCCAACGCCTCGCCGGGCAGGATCTGGATCAGCCGCCAGCGCAGCAGCGAGCGCTCGAGATCGACGACGTCGAGCAGCGCGACGCGATCCGCGCGCTTGAGCCGGAACAGCGTCGTGATGAGTGCGAGATCGACGCCGCGGCGACTCGTCGACACGCCGCGCAGGAGGCTGAAGATATCGGCGAGCGGTGCGTCGAGGTGAGGCGCGACGACGGTGACCAACGTCTCGATCTCGAGCGGCCGCAGCTGCAGGCTCGTGGTCAACCGGCCGATCACGGCCGCCTTGCGCAGCGCGCCGAGCGATTGCTCGACCTCCGCGAGCGCCTTCGACAGCGTCTGTTCGTCCTCGGGCTCGGTGGCGCGACCGTAGCGCGCGGCACGGCGCGCCGACAGCGTCATCTCCACCTCGGCCATCGACGGATGATTCGGCTGCGGGCGAATCTGCGCCTTCTGGAACGCGCGAAGCGCGCGCTCGGCGAGCAGCCAGATCCGGTTGAGCTCGGCGGCGAGCCAGCGCTCGCTGATGTCTTCGTTCGTGTCGCTCATTTGCGGTCTTTCTCTTGGCCCGACTTGCTCGGCTTCACCGCCGGAGCGTCTCGATTCGCCCGCGCAGGCTCGTTCGGCTTTTCCGTCTTGCGCTCGGGTTTCGCAGGTGTCGACTCCGACGGCACGTCGCCATCGTCATCTCCGTCACCCTCAGGTTGGTCAGACGGCGGTTTCGGCGGCGCACCGCCTCCGCCACCGCCGCCGCCGTTGAACAACGAATCTTCGTCGAGGAACGGCCGGTTCGCGGAAGCGACGAAGTAGTCGTCGCCGGGATCTGGCACGTCGGTCTCGTAGTCGCGCTGCGTGTTGGGAATGAAATCCGCGATGACGCCGGTCCGCTCTTGAGCGGCGTCGAGCTCCATGGCGTGATCTTGCGCGAGCTCGGCCATCGCGTCGTCGGCCAAGACGTCATGCACGCGCTCGACCAATTGATCTTCGACGCGCTCCGGTTGTTGCCGCTGATCGAGCGCGACATCATCGACCCAGGCCATCAACGCGGTGGGATCCGGTGGAATGCGCACGACCTCGGGCTCGACGAGCGACAACAGGTCTTGCGAAGGCAGCGGCTGCTGCTGCTCTTCTTCGATGAGCGTGGTCTCGAGATCCGAGGTTTGCTTGAGCTGGAGCTCCTCGACTTTGACTTCGTAGTCAAGGGCCATCGCTATCGCGTCTCCACCGCGTGGTAGTATAGCCGCCAACGTGGTGGCTCGCGGTAACGAATCGCGCGTCATCGTCTCACCAAACGGGGCGGTGGCTTGCTTGAACGAGCCGAGCCAGGTCGCGATCTTAGGATTGCCCGAGCTCACGCGCATCGCGGAGGTCGGGACGGTTCCCGGATCCGCGGTCGCGCTCGCCGGAACGTCGCCGCGACTGCTCGTACTTACTCCTAGCGGTGTTTTGCACGTCGTCGACCCGCTCGTGAAGCGCGGGCCGGTCGAGCTCGCGTCGATGAAGCTCGACGCCCACAGCACTTTCGCGGCCACGTCTGGCTCGCACGTGCTCGCGACCTCGCAACTCGCGAGTGCGATCATCAGCGTGGACGGCACGCCGTCGGTCTCGCGACTCCCCGTGCGCATGGGTGCGGTTTCCGTCGCTGCCGCGCTCAAGCCCAACCACTTCATCGTTCAGGTCGGGACCGTGCTCGAGGAGTGGAGCGGGCCGTTGCGCGCTCCGATGCGGCGGTTTCGAACCGAACGCGCCGGCGCCGCCGCGTATCTCGGCGGCGGCTCGCGTCTGATCTGGATGGTGCCCCGCGATCAACCCAACGAGGTGATCGTGTTGCCGCTCGGCAACTCTCCCGGCGGCCGAATCGAGTTGGCCGAGCCGATCGCGACTGCCGTCGGCGATCCGACCGGGACCTCGCTTGCCGTGATCGGTGCGGAGTCCGGCGCACTGTGGATCGTCTCGTGCGTCGACCGTTCATCGGTCAAAGCGCACGAAGCCCGCACGTTCGACGTCGCGTGGCTCGATGCGCACAACCTCATCCGCGTCGCCGACGAGACGATCGAGATCATCCCCACGCCGGGGGAACGCGCGAAACCGCCGA
>DASXEF010000994.1:0-9870 GCA_036490255.1 Kofleriaceae bacterium | reverse complement strand
GCAGCTCGCCTTGCTCGCCGACGCCGCCGAGCGCGAGCAGCTTGATCGACGTCGTCGTGCGCACGCGCGCCGCGTTGTCGGGATCGACGACCGCGAGCTCCGCCTCGCCGAGCTCGAGCGCGCGCTGCAACAGCGCCGGCTCGACGTCGGGCGGAATCAGCACGGCGACCGCGCCGATGCGATTGATCGCCGTCACCGCCGAGAGATGCGACGGCCGCGACTTCATGATCACGCCGACACGCATGCCCGGCTTGACGCCGCACGCGACGAGCCCGCGCGCGACCGCGTCGACACGACGGTTCGCATCGGCGTACGTGAACGCGCGACCGTGCCACATGAAGAACGTCGATTCGCCGATCTTCGCGGCCTGATCGTGGAGCGATCGCGCGAGCGAGATCCGCGTGTCGTCGGTCAGGTTGCGCAGGCGCGCGAGCCGCGGCAACTGCCAGCGCGCGTTGTCGAAGTACGCGCCGAGGTCCTCGCCGAGCTCTTCGATGCGATCGAGCGCCGCCTTGGCCGTCTTGCCGGCGAGGTCGCGCGCGAGCTCGAGCGGGCCTTCGTCGTCGTCGTCGTCGTCGTCATCATCTTCCGGATCGTCGTCGCGCTTGAACGGATCGACGTGCGCGTCGGCGCGAACATCGACGGCGGTCGGCGGCAGCTCGCCGTTCATCCACGCGACGACGCCGGGCCACGTGATCGAGAGCGCCGTCGATCCGACGACGAGCCCGAAGTGACCGGCCTTGAGCGGCACTTCGAACATCTTCGCGACGCGCGGCGCGGCGCGGCGAATGCCACGCACCGAGCCGGGCCGGCCCATTTCGTCGCGACTGCCGACGAAGTACAGGATCGGGCACGTCAGATCGGCGAGCGTGACCGCGTGACCGTCGATCACGAAGCCGCCCGAGGCCAGGCGATTGCCGACGATCACCTCGTCGACGAACTTGCGGAACGCCGGGCCCGGCCACGCGACGAAGCCTTCGCCGCCGAGGAACAACCGTTTTGCTTCGCGCTTCTCGAGCGCCGAGCGATCGTGCAGGTTCTTGACGAAGTCGAACAGCGCGGCCGCTTCCTTGCGCGCCGACAGCAGCTTGAAGCCGGTCGACGTGAACGTGCCGGGCAAGCCTTCGATGCGCGCGAGCGGCCACTCGAGCGCGCTGCGCAAGCCGGCGGTGATCCGCTCGGTGATGTCTTCGTCGATCGCGAGCTGGCGATGCAGATCGACGGGCGAGCCCATCGTGATCAACGAGGCGACGTCGCGCGATTTACGAAACGCGGCCGCCTGGTAGCAAAACATGCCGCCTTGCGAGTAGCCGGCGAGGTGGACGTCGCGGTTCGTCGCCGCGCGCACGCGATCGATCGCGTCGGAGACCGCGCGAACGTGATCGTCGAGCGTGCGGTTCATGCCGCCTTCTTCGCGCTCGGGTGCACCGAAGTCGACGAGCCAGACGTCGACGCCTTGGCGCGCGAGATACGCGACGGCGCTGACCTCGGGCGAGATGTCGTAGACCTCGGAGGCGACCATCAGCGGTGGCACGAGCAGCAGCGGCTCTTGCGGACCGGTCTTCGTCGTGGCGTCGCGCGCGTACCGGCGCAGTCGATACACGCGCTCTTCGTGGAGCACCTCGAACGGCGCGCCGTACGGTGCCGTGAGCCTGCCGGCGCGCGCGAGCTCGAGCGCATTGTCCCACGCGAGCCCGACGCGGCGCAGCCGCTTGGCCCACCAGACTTTACGGCGCCGGCGATCGGTCGCCGACGCCATCAGCCCGCGGCGCCTGCCAAGCGATAGCCGACGCCGCGCTTGCTCTCGATCAAGTCGTCGGCTTGCACGGTGCCGAGCTTGCGACGCACGCGATGCACGAGCTCGCGGACGTTCTCGCTATCGGCTTGCACGCTCTTGAACGCGAGCGCGTCGGCGATCTCGTGCCACGCGACGTACGCGAGCTCGGCATCGGTGACGAGCCGCCGGCGCTCGACGAGCAACTGCAACAGACCGAACTCCATCGCGGCGAGCTCGATCGATGCGTCGCCGATGCGCAGCACGCCGCCGTCGACGCGCTGGCGCAGATCGAGCTCGTGACCGCGCGGCGTCACGACGCGCGCCGAGAACACCAGCTCGTCGCGGCGCGTCGGAGCGGTTCGCCCCGCGCCACGCGGCGATTCCATGCGCGGCAGCGAATCGGGCCAGAAATAGAATCGCACGTCGCCGAGCCGGATCACCGAGCCGTTCGTGACGGGTGCATCGGTGATGCGCGCGTTGTCGACTTCGGTGCCGTTGCGGCTCGCGTTGTCGACGATGTGCCATTCGCCGCTGCTGAGCTTCATCGCCGCGTGCTCGCTCGACACCGACGCATGCAGCACCGCCATGTCGGCGCGCTGATCGCGGCCGATCTTCGTGCCGTCGGCGAGCGGATGCGGGCAGCCCCACGCGTCGACGAGCGACGCCGCTCCCGGCTGGACGCGCGAGAAAATCTGCTCGCTCGTGATGCCCGGCGACGCGATCGCGACGCCGTGCGCAGTGCACAACAGCCCGATCGACCTCGGCGACGCACACAACAGGCAGTTAGCCATCCACCGTGAGGATCGCCTCAACCAAGCGATCGGTGCAAGTGATGCAATGGGCTCAAAACGTTCCGCCCATCGCCATGCCAAGTTGTCCGTGATCCCCCACGAACGGCAGCATCGTCGTCGGCAGCTGTGCAGGTTGTGCCGGCTGTGCTTGCAGCGGTGGCGGGTCATCCCGCGTCATCAGGATGCCGAGCCCGAAGCCGCCCCACATGCCGGCGGTCGCGATCCCCGTCACGACCGACGCGTTCGCATCGCTGGCGCCGCCGTCGCTCGGCTTCGTCGCGAGGCCACCGACGAGCGCGCCGACGAGCCCACCGACGAACGACGTCGCGAACACGATGCCCGCGCGATGCGACGACCAGTTGAGGTGCGGCGCGATCAACGCACCCGCGATCAATCCGCCGTCGATGCCGATCGCGAGCGTCGCATCGGACCAGCCATCGAAGTTGTCTTTCGCGGCGATCACGTTGAGCGCCGTCACGGTGCCGAGCACGGTCAGGTTCGTCATGAACGTCGCCTGACCCGGCGTGAGGTTCGCGTTCTCGCCGTAGATGAAGCCGCCGGCCGCGCCGACGGCGCCGCCCGCGAGCAACAAGCTGACCACCGATGTGCCGGTGTCGGCGCCGGTCGGTTGGATCAGCAACGCGCCGTTCGCCATGCCGACGAGCGTGCCGATCGTCGTCGCGTGCGCGACGCTCGAGTCGACGGGAAACCGCTGCGTCAGCAAGTAGCCCAAGCCGCCACCGCCGACCACGCCGGCGAGCACGATGAACGTGCCGGCCTCGCCGTTCTCGATGTCCTGGCGCGCGATGATGTCGATCGCGGCGAGCGTGCCGAGCGCGACAAAGTCTGCGATGACCTCGCCGTCGTGCAGGTGAGTGCGCGGCGGCGGTCCCGCGTAGTACTGCGGCGGCGGTTGTGCGTAATAGGGCGGCGGATACGACTGCGGCGGCGGATAGGGCGGCGGCGCCGGCTGCGCGTACGGCTGCGGTTGAGCTTGCGGCGGCTGTTGCGGTTGCTGCGGTTGCTGCGGTGCGTACGGATCGGTCGGCGCGACCTGCTGCGGCGGTGGCGTGGCCGGCGTCACGTATGGCTGTGGCTGCACGTAGGGCTGCGGCGGGGGTTGCTGCGGATCTTGCGGCGGCGGCGGCGGGAAGCACCCGACGAGCACCACCGACATCACGACCGTGCGAAGAGCCCCCATCGACCCATTATGCGCACGTGCCCAGCTGCGATCCATCAAAGCATCGTGAGATGAGCGCGAGTGTTCGGGCGGCAACGAAGAACCGATATAATTGAAGGGATGCGGCAGTCCGTAGCAATCGCGCTCTTGTTCGGTGTCGGCGCTGGTTGCTCGCTGATCTACAACCCGAGCAACCTTGGCCAGCCGACCGACTCGAAGATCTTCAACGACGCCGCCGTCGACGCGCCGCCCGATGTCGAGATGATCGCCGACGCGAACCCCGCCGATTTGATGATCTCGGAGATCTATCCGGGGTCGATCGACGAAGGTCGCGGCTCTAACGGCAGCACGCCGGGGCTGTTCGTGATTCGCGGCTCGAACTTCGAGAACGGCTCGGCCGCCGGCCTCACCGTCAGCCTGACGCCGATGGGCAGCGCGACGCCGCCGCTGTCGTTCACGACGACGATCTCGTCCGATCACAACTTCATCGCGCTGCAGATGATCGCGGCGGTCGATCGAAGCTGTCCCGAAGGCTCGGCGTACTCGTACACCGTCGGCGTGATCCAGAACGGCGCGACGCTGCAGACGCTGACGAAGCCGTTCGTCGAAAACTGCCATGCCGAGCTCGGCTCCGGTGCCGCCGGCGGCTCTGCGACTCTCGTGATCGGCGCGACTCCGCCGGCGATGTACTCTGAAGTCGACGTCGGCGGCTCGTTGACGATCACCGGCGCCGGCAGTGCGATCATTCAATCGGCGAGCACGATCGAGGTCGATGGGCCGATCACGGCAAACGCGAGCGGACAGACGGCGGGGCCGGGCGGCTTCCCCGGCGGCGCCGCGGGCGACGACGGTGGTGGTCCCGGAGGCGGCGCCGGCGGGATCGGCGTGGGTGCCGGCGCTGGATTCGTGACGGCTGGAACCTCATCGGGCGGTGCCGGCAAAGGTGGCGGAACCAGCGGCGACACCGCGATCACGACGTACACGACCAACGTCTCGTCGGGCGGTGGCGGTTGCACGTTATGCGACATCATCGGCGGCAATCATGCCGGCGGCGGCGGCGGTGGCACCGTCGAGCTGACCGCACACGGCGACATCACCGTCGGTAGCATCGCGGCCAACGGCGGCAATGCGGCTGCATCGTCGACGGGCGACGGAACGGGCGGTGTGATCGTCGTTCGCGCGGTCGGTGCCACAGTTCACGGCGCAGTGACACTCGCCGTCTCGCCGGGCAATGCCGGCTATGCAGCTTCGCCGGGACGCACGCGCGTCGACGGGCTGACCGATATCGCGATCAGCGCCGCCTACTACGGTCCCGGCATCCAGCCGACGCCGCCGGTGTCGTTGACGCAGAACCCGCCGGTGATGTTCACGGGAACTCCGATCGCCCAGTACAACGGCTACGTCCGGACGCGCGACGGCGAATTCCACAAGTTCACCGTTACCGGCGGCGCTGACAGCGGCAACGGCTACGGGCCCGATACCGAGAACGTGCCGCTCACGTCCGGCTACAACTTGGTTTGCGTGCTGACCGGCGGCGTGGCCTTGGCGCAGACCGAGCTCGACATCGCGCAGAACTGCATCGAGATGGCGTTCCTGCCGTAGCGCTACTTCGAGCGGCGAACGATCTCGGCGTGGATCTGATCGAGCTGCGTGCGCGCTGCGTTGCGCGCGGCCGTGTCGGCGAGCGCCGAGTTCACGTTGATGCGCGTGAACCGCGCCTGCAGGTCGGAAACGTTTTCGGGATGCGACTCGGCGAGCGCATGCACTTCGGCGCCGACGAGCTTGAGCTGCGTCACGAACGCGGTCGCGTCGTAGGGAGCGTTCGGCGTCGCGGCGACGTTCGCCGACGAGCCCAACGAGCCCACATGCGTCGCGACCTGCGTCGGCTTCGCGACCGTGACGGTCGGCCTCGTCGCCGGCTTCGTCGTCGGCTTGATCGCCGGCTTCGTCGCCGGCTTCGTCGTCATCACGACCGGCGGCGGCGTCGGCGGAGCCGTGACGACGGGTGGCGGTGCCGTGACGACCGGCGGCGGTTGCTCGACGTGCGCCGTCACGACCGGCGGATTCACGATCGCCGTCGGCTGCTCGGGGATCTTCGGAGCCGGCGGCTCGTGGCTCGACAATACGAGGCCGAGCACGACGACGAGGCCGACACCGCCGACCGCGGCGCCGATGAGTAGGCCACGGCGTTTGCGCGGCGGCTCCAGCGGCTCGGCAACGTCGGTCGCGATCGAGCGTTCGGATCGCGCGACCGCGTTGCTCATCGGAGGTGCTTGCGGCGGCGTGCGCAGCTGCTCGCGAATCGGCGGCGGGAACGTGCCCTCGAAGCTGTCGTCGAGGTTGCGCGGCGCGACCGGCTCGGTCGTGCGTGGCTCGCGGGTCGCAGCGAGCGGCACGCCGAGCGCGGCGGCGGCGGCGGCGCGATCTTTCTCGATCAGATCGAGCAGCTCGCGCGCGACTTTCGCCGTCGGCGGCCGCGCGTCACGCGACTTCGCCATCAAGCGCCGCGCATACGCCTCGAGCAGCGGATCGACCTCGAGATACGGCACGCGCACCGAGATCGGCGGCGGATCGAGCATCAAGTTCGCGCGCGCGACCTCGGCGCCGTTGCCGTCGAACGGCAACTTCCCCGACAGCATCTCGTAGATCATGATGCCGAGCGCGAACAGATCGATCCGGTGATCGATCGGATCGTTGACCGCTTGTTCGGGCGCCATGTAGTGCGGCGTGCCAAGCACGAGCCCGTTCGTCGTGAGCCGGCCGACGCCGTCGCTCGAGTCGCCGCCTTCGCGCAAGATCGCGATGCCGAAGTCGACGATGCGCGGCACCTCGGCGCCGTGCGAGTCCTTCTCGACGATGACGTTCTCGGGCTTGAAGTCGCGATGGATCAGGCCTTCGGAGTGCGCGTGGAACAGGCCCTCGAGCAGCTGGCGCACGAGGTGGATGATCCGCTGCGGCGGCATCGGCGCTTCCGCGAGCAGCGCCGACATGTCCGGACCCTCGGCGAAGTCCATCACCATGTAGCGCAAGCCGTCGGTCGTCTCGCCGACGTCGACCACGCCGATCACGTTGGGATGGCGCAGCCGACCGGCGAGCTCGGCTTCGCGCTCGAAGCGCTGCAGGACCTTGTCGTCCTCGAGCAAGCGCGGGTGCAGGACTTTGACGGCGAACGCGCGGCCGACCTTGACGTGCTTCGCCTTGTACACCGAGCCCATCGCGCCTTCGCCGAGGCGATTCTCGATGCGGTAGCGATTGGCGAGCACTTCGCCGATCAGCTTGTCGACGCGCTCGGAATCGGCGCGCGACATCTCCGACGACATCAAAACCTCCCGATCGCGAGCACGGCCGCGCCGGTGCCCTCGGTGGGGGCCACGATCAGGTGCGTCGCTTCGCCCGACGTCGCGTAGAGCACGCCGGTCGCGATCGCCGACGCGAGCGCGAGGCCCCAGCCGATGTCGGCGCCGATATCGAGGTGCTTGATGCCGTCGCGCGTGCCCTGGCCGCAGCCGGTCGTCGTCGCGATCGCTTGGCAGCTGTTGTAGTGGCTGCGCGCGTCGAGCCCGAAGCCGATCCACAGGCCGAGCCCGACGAGCGTCGTGCCCGCGGTGATCATCGCCGGCAGCGTGACGTGACGCGGCGTTCCCGCGACGACCTTGCCATCGATGCCGACCGCGACCGTCTGCTGCGGTTTCGGCTTGAGCGGCAGATCGGGCAGCAGCGACTTCGCAGCGAGCTGGAACTTCGCTTTCGCGTCGACGTCGGACGTGTTCGTCAGCGACACCGGCGGGCGACCGACCGACTTGCCGCTCGCGACATCGACCCACGTCGTGTCGACCGAGATCGCATCGCCGCCGGCATCGATCATGACGACGAACAACAGCTGCGACGCGCCGGTCGCTTTCGCGACTTGCTGAATACACGCGGGTTGCGTCACGCAGCCGTCCGGCAGATCGGCCGACAGCTCGCGACGAACTTCGAGACCACCGTCGGCAGCGACGACGAGCTCGGCGTTCAGCGCGTCGGCGAGATCTTGCGTCAACGCATCGACGCGCGTCGGGCCGATGTTGACCGCGACGCCGGGAATGATCGCGACGCGCGTCGCCGGTGCCGTCGTCGTATCTGGCTGCGCGATCGCCGTCGCGGACGCGATCATCAAAACGGCGAGAACGCGCAACATGCTGGTCACGAGGATAAGTGTAGGCCGGCGCTCGAGCCACCCAGAGAGGTCTCTCTCATCCCTCACGCCCTGACTTGAGTTGCTTGCTCGGTTTCTTGTTTTTGTCGTCGGAATCGAATAGGCGCTGACGACCGCCATGTCGGTTGTACTGCAGCGCATAGACCACACCGGCGATGCCCGAAAGTGGCATCACGACCATCAGCACGGGCCACAGCAGCAGCGTCGGCAAGATCTTGCTCGCGAGCGCGGCGAGTAAGACCCAGATCGTCGCGGCCGGTACGGATTCGCGCAACGAGCCGGCGTACAGCCAGCCGAGTGGGCCGAGCGCGAGCGACGCGACGCCGGAGACCATCCACGACTTGCCGCCCTTACCGGGTTTCTTGGCGAGCTCGTTGCGGACGCGATTGGCTTTGTTCGCGAGCTCGATCGCGCCGCTCAGGCCGCCGTCGCGCGCATCGTCGTCGTTGTCGTACGTGTCGCGCGGTGCCGGCTTCTTCGTGACGATCGCCTGCTGGCGTGCACGCAGCTCGGCTTGTTCCGCCGCTTGCTCGCGTAGCCGTGCGAGGGCCTCGTCTTTGCGCGCGCGTGCCGCATCCGCTTCGGCCTTGACCTCGGCTTCGAGCGCCGCGAGACGCTCTCTTGCCACGCGATCGTCGTCGGCCACCACGAGACTATGGCATGATCTGGAGCCATGCGGCTCCTGTGCCTGGTGATCGCGCTGGCGGCGTGTGGTGGCGCGGCAGAAGACGCCAACGAGCCGCAAACCGCACGCGACAAGCAGATGCAGGAAGCGAAAGCGAACGGCGAGCTCGACGGCAGCGACGCGAAAGGCTGGGGCGGTTGGCGCTACCAGGGCGATCGCAGCCAGTGCTTCTATGTCGTCGGCCGGCGCTGCTTCAAATCGAAGAAGCACGCGTGCGCGTCGGCGTGCAAGCTGCCGCTAAAAACCGCGTCGCTGAACATGTGCACGATCGACGGCGGTGGCCCCGCGTCGGTGACGTGCAACAAGAAGTAGCCGACTACGCCGCTTTCGGCGCGACGACTTTCGGAATCCGCACGCGCGGTCCGACGTGGAACGCGAGCTTCGTGACGTTGCGATAGTACTCGCCGTCGATGATCGGCTCGAGCAGCTCGTCGCCGACCGCTTCCATCATCATCTCGCGGCACGGCCGATCGAGGATGTTGCGGCCCCGCATCTCTTCGCCGCGCGCCATGCGCGGGATGTTGCGGATGATGGACCACGGGCTCGGCGTGCCGACGATCGCGTTCATCAGGCCCGGCTGATCGGCCTTGCCGAAGAAGCGGAGCACGTTGCCGAGGTTGATCGACATCGAAGCGACGTGCACGCCGGTGAACGTCGAGCCGGGCAGCACCATGCCGTCGAGCGTGACCTTGCAGCGCGTCGGCGCGAAGACTTCTTTCGCGAACGTGTCGAGGTTGCCGAGCTTCGCCATCCGCGCAAAGCGCGCGAGCGGCGTGAGCGCGATCGGCGCCGACGCGACGGTGTTCGCGACGACCTTGACGATCGTGGCGGGATTCGGATCCGCGTGCTCGTAGTACTTCGAGTAGAAGCGCTGGCCGATGCCGCCGGCCGCCGACGCGAAGCCGTACGTGCGGAACGGCACGAGCTTGCCGTCGACGCGTTGCTCGCCGTCGATCACCATCGAGTCGACCTCGGTCTCCTGGATGATCGTGCCGCCTTCGACGCCGCGGCGAAGCATCGCGAGAATGCCTTCGGCATCGCCCTGGATGCCGACGTTGTTCGCGACGAAATCGATCGTGCCGCCCTTCGTCGGCAGCGTCATCGGCAGCGTGACCGACTGATCGACGAACTCGTCTTCCTGCAGCACTTCCATGCCCATGCGGAGCATCCAGTGCAGCGCGCCATCGCCGCCGTCGGCGACCCAATCTCGGGCGCGCTTGCGCAAGAAGTCGCGGAGCACCG
>DASXEF010000991.1:0-3263 GCA_036490255.1 Kofleriaceae bacterium | reverse complement strand
CCAGCTCGCGAACGCGATCGAGAAGAACGAGGTGTGTCCGTCGTTCGTCGTGCGGCCGCACGCGTTGCAGGGCAAGACCGAGCGCGAGGTCGCGTTCCTGCTCGCGCGCCGGCTCACGTTCATGCGCCCCGAGTACTACCTGCGCATGTTGTTGCCGACGAACACCGAGCTCAAGATCGTCTTGCTCTCGGCGATCGTGATGCTGCAGCCGCGCTTCCCGGTGCCGCCGAACATGGTCGAGCCGGTCCAGCAGTATCTCCCGAAGATGCAAAAGCGCATGCCGCCGCACGCGCTCGAGCAGCTCGGTGCGGTCGTGCAGCGGTTCATCCAGGCGACGCCCGAGATCAACCTCGCGAAGTGGGGCCACGCGGTCGATGCGGTGTCGCATCGCGCGGGCTTCGTCGCGTGCGGCGATCTCGAAGTCGCGGCGCGTGCGGCTGCGGCGGAGCCGGTCGTCGTCGACGGTCCGACCGCGAAGGACAAGGTCAAAGAGCTCGTGCTGTTCTCGGTCAGCGAGGAGTACTTCGCGGTCCGTGCACAGATGGGCCTCGCGATCGGTTAGTCGGCGCAGGTCACGCCGGCATCGAATTGCAGCGTGTCCCACCGGCCGATCGTGTCGAGCACGTAGGTATCGACCTGCGCGTTCGTCGCGTGTCCGGTCTGTGGATCGAGCTGGATCACGTGATCGTCGAAGCTGGCGACGATGATCGCGCCTTCGAGGTGATAGTTGCCTTGCTCGGGTAGATCGAAGTTGCTGAACCCGGCGAGCCCGCCGGCGCAAAAGCCGAGCTCGAGGTGGCATTCGATCGGATTCGGGTCGGACGCCTCGCACTCCTCGGGCGTCGCATACGGCGGCACGATGCCGGTGTAATACGTGTCCTGCGTGAACGTCGGCTCGGTCGTCATCGTGTCGGTCGCAGGCGGCGGGGATTGCACGGCGCAACCGGCGGCGAGAACGATCAAAAAGGCGCGTTTCATGACCGCGCGTTTCGCAACCACGGTGCCGGCGAAGGTCCGCCGCGATCAAGGGCTTACGCGACGCTGAACCCGGCACGGTCGCCCGATCCGGACATCGTTGTCAGGTTTCTTCACGTAACTGCGCGCGGTCGTGAAACGGGCGTGGGCAACGATAACGGCGTGACTGATCTAGCTGTTGAGGCCCGTGGCCTCGTCAAGACCTTCGCCGGCGTCCGCGCCGTCGACGGCATCGATCTCGACGTGACGCGTGGCCAAGTGTTCGGCGTGCTCGGCCCGAACGGCGCGGGCAAGACGACGATGCTCAAGATGCTCGCGACGCTGCTGCCGCTCGACGGCGGACGCGCGACGCTGTTCGGCATCGACGTCGCGAAGTATCCCCACAAGTGCCGCCAGCTCGTCGGCGTGACCGGCCAGTACGCGTCGGTCGACGAGAACCTGACGGCGCGCGAGAACCTCGTGTTGTTCGGCATGCTGCTCGGGCTCGGCCGCAAGCGCGCGGCGACGATCGCCGACGAGCTACTCGCCAGCTTCGATCTCACCGACGCGGCGACGCGCGAGATCAGCAAGTTTTCGGGCGGCATGCGCCGCCGGCTCGATCTCGCGGCGTCGCTCATCAACAAACCGCCGCTGATCTTTCTCGACGAGCCGACGACCGGGCTCGACCCGCGCACGCGCGGCCAGGTGTGGGAGACGATCCGCCGGCTCGTGCGCGGCGGCACGACGGTGTTGCTCACCACGCAGTATCTCGACGAAGCCGATCAGCTCGCCGATCGCATCGCCGTGATCGATCGCGGCAAGAAGGTCGCCGAAGGCACGCCCGACGAGCTCAAGGCCGGCGTCGGCAGCTCGACGCTGCACGTGCGGCTCGAAGATCGCGAGCGCACGCGCGAGGCCGCGATGCTCGTCGAGCGCGTGCTCGGCGAAGCGCCGGTGCTCACGCCCGAAGCCGGCGGGCTCAACATCGCGTTGCCGGATGCGAATCGCGCCGCCGACGTATTGATTGCGCTGCGCCAGGCCAAGCTCGGCATCGCGACCGCGAGCGTTCGCCAGCCGACGCTCGACGAGGTGTTTCTCGCGCTCACCGGCCATCACAGCGAAGCCGACGCAACGAAGGAGGCCGCGTGATGGAGGCGACGCTGGCCGCACGGCCCACGCTGGGCGAGACGGTGTCGCAATCGCTCGCGATGGCGTGGCGCGCGTTGATCAAGATGCGGCGCACGCCCGAGCAATTCTTCGACGTGACGCTGCAACCGCTGCTGTTCACCGCGATGTTCACGTACATCTTCGGCGGCGCGGTCGCCGGCAGCACCGCGAGCTACCTGCCGATCATCATCCCCGGCATCCTCGCGCAAACCGCGCTGACCGCGTGCATGGCGACCGGCATCCAGCTCCGGGAGGACATGGACAAGGGCGTGTTCGATCGCTTCAAGTCGCTGCCGATCGCGCGAATCGCACCGCTGATCGGCCCGGCGATCGCGGATCTGTTGCGCTACGCGATCGCGGCGACGTTGACGATCCTCGTCGGGCTCTTGCTCGGCTATCACCCCGGCGGTGGCGCGCTCGGCTTGCTCGGCGGTTGGTTGCTCACCGTCACGGCCGGCTGGTCGCTCGCGTGGCTGTTCACCTGGTTCGGCACGATCGCGCGTAGCGCTCGGGCAGTGCAGGGGATTTCCGCACTCGTGATGTTCCCGCTGACGTTCTTGTCGAACGCGTTCGTGCCGACGCACACGATGCCCGGCTGGCTGCAGGCGTTCGTCAACGTCAACCCGGTCACGCAAGTCATCGAAGCGTGTCGCGATCTGATGAACGACGGCCGCGTCACCACGCACGTGTTGTGGGCGCTCGTCGGCTGCGCCGTCGTGGTCGGCGTGTTCGCGCCGCTCGCCGTTCGCTCGTACACGCGCAAGATGTAGTCGCGATCGCGCACAACCGACCACATCGGCGTCGGGTATGGGTTGGTTAGTAGATTCCGACGAGGAACGGCGGTTCGTGTAACCTCATATGGTGCGCGGACTGTTGCTCGTCGTCGTGGTTGTAGTGGGCTGCGCTCACCCCAAACCGATCGCACCGACGGCACCGGTCGCGAAGATCAAGTTGCTCACGCTGCCGACCGAGAGCGACGCGTTCCCGTCGATCGCGAACGCCGCGACGACCGCGCTCGATCACGCGCACGTCGTCGGCGTCGACGAGCAGAGCACGACGAAGGTTTCGATCGAGGTCGTGCAGTTATCGATCGAGTGCGTCGATCCGTCGGCGAGCTGTTACGAGGCCGCGGCGAAGTCGCT
>DASXEF010000987.1:0-6996 GCA_036490255.1 Kofleriaceae bacterium | reverse complement strand
GGATCGCGATCGCCGAAGCGCTGGATCAGCGGCGCGCTCTTGCGCTGATCGGCGGTGGCCGTGGTCGTGCGCTCGCGCTCGAACCCCGACGCCGCGCGCTTGATCGCGGGCTCGAAGCCGGGCGTGCCTTCGCCGACCGCTTGTGGCCGCGGCACCGCGTGATTGAGCGACATCGTCTGCGACGGCCGCACCGGCGGCTCCGTCGGTCGCGCGCTCGCGGCGCGTGGCGCTGCGGCTGGGGCACGCGGCGCTGCAACGGGCTTCTTCACGTCGGGCTTCGGCGGCGCGCCGGCTTCGATCTCGTCGAGCCAGCCGGCCAGTGTGTGCGCGCCGCCTTGCAACGCGGTGCGCGCACACGCGGCGACGAGATCTGCCGCCGTACCGCGCGCGCTTTGCTCGCGATTCAACGCGCGCTCGATCGCGTCCGCGATCTCGGCCGGAATTTTCGGATCGAGCCGATCGATGCGCGGCGGATTTTGCGTCCGCACCGCCTCCAAGATCGCCTTGAGATCGGCGCCGCGATAGAGCGCCAGCCCGGTGAACATCTCCCAGCCGATGATGCCGAGCGCGAACACGTCGGCGGCGGCCGTCGGCGGCTCGCCATAGGTTTGCTCGGGCGCCATGTAGCGAGGCTTGCCGCGCAGGCGGCGGCGCTCGAGCGCCGACGCGAACGTCGCGCGCGCGATGCCGAAGTCGAGGATCTTGACGTAGCCGTCGAGCGACAGCATCACGTTCGACGGCGAGACGTCGCAGTGCACGATGTTGAGCTCGCTGCCGTAGAGATCGGTCTTGCGATGCGCGTAGTCCAAGCCCGCGGCGACTTCGCCCAGGATGTACGCCGCGACTGGAATCGGGCAGGGCAGCGACGCAGACGTCGCCTGCGCGACCGCGGTGCGCAGATCGCGGCCCTCTATCAGCTCCATCGCCAGGAACAGCTCGCCGTCGGCTTTTCCGAAGTCGAACACCTGGACGATGTTTCGATGCGTCAGCTCGACGGCGATCCGCGCCTCGTCGATGAAGCTGCGGATGAACCGGCCCTCGCGCGCCGACGCCGGCAAGATTCGCTTGAGCGCCTGGACCTTCTCGAAGCCCGCGATGCCGACGGTCTTGACCTTATAGACCTCGGCCATACCGCCCTGCGCGATCTTTTCGAGTACGTGATACTTACCGAAACGCTCGCGCAGCGCTTCCACGAGGCGTCGAGGGTATCATGCCTCGTGGCCGACTACTCCGAGCTCGAGGGCGTCCTCGGCTATTCGTTTCGCGACGGTGCGCTGCTCGCGCGGGCGCTTCGCCACGCCAGCTGGGTGAACGAGCAGACGGCGGAGCGAAGCGAAGACGTTGATCGCGAGGACAACGAGCGGCTCGAGTTTCTCGGCGATGCGGTGCTCGATCTCGCCGTCGGCCATCGGCTGATGACGCGCTATCCGCAGCTGCGCGAGGGCCAGCTCAGCATCACGCGCTCGCAGGTCGTCAGCGAAGCTGGGCTCTCCGACGTCGCGACGACGCTCGGGCTCGGTCGCTGGGTCCTGCTCGGCAAAGGCGAAGAAAAATCAGGCGGCCGCGCGAAGCCGTCGATCCTCGCCGACGCGTTCGAAGCGGTCGTCGCCGCGGTGTTCCTCGACGGCGGCTACGGCGCGGCCGAGCAGATGGTCAATCGCCTGCTCGCGCAGCGCATCGAGACCGTCGAGTTCAAGGGCTTCTACGACTTCAAGACGCGGCTGCAAGAGACCTCGCAGGCGCGGCTCAAAGCGACCCCGACGTATAGCGTCGTGCAGGAGCTCGGCCCCGACCACGACAAGCGGTTCGTCGTATCGGTGGCGATCGGCGACGACGAATGGGCGCGCGCCGTCGGCAAGTCGAAGAAAGAAGCCGAGCAGATGGCGGCCGCCGAGGCGCACTTCAAGCTCGAGGGCAGCGACGTCGGGATCAAGCCCAAGCGACGTTAGATGTTTTGCCGGTTCGGCTCGAGCTTTTGCATCACCGCGTCGACATCGGCGATTGCCGCGGCGCTCGCTTTGTCGAGCGTCTCGCCCGAGCAAACTTTTTCGGTCCACACCAGCTTGCCGTGCACGCTGTACTCGGTGTGCACGAGCGACACCATCATGCAGCGGAACTTCGCGTGCTTGATCTGCCACGGCGCGTTCGCGAGCTCGTCGCGCAGCCGGATGCGGTCGGCGTCGGAAACGCAGCCGGCCTCGGCCGCGCCGCCGACGGTGTCGGTCATCGACCACGCGCCGTTGTTGAAGATCGTCGCGGTTTGCTTCTGATCGGGCGTGCCTTGCGAGCCCTGCTTGATCCGATCGACGGCGACGAGCACGGTGCCACTCGGGTCGGCGCACGCCGACTTCAGCTTGTTGGCCTGCTCGGCCGTCGGTGGCGCGTCGGCCGCTGTGGCCGGCGGCGGCGGATCGGCGGCGACCGGCGGCGGTGCTGCCGGCGGTGCGGCGGCCGGCGGCGGCGGATCCGCGGCGACCGGCGGCGGCGACGACGACGCGCACGCGACCATCGCGAGCATCATTAGTGGCGTTCGCATGGCGCGGACTATCGCACGGGCTTTCCAGGCGAGCGCGCGATCGGGCCGGGGTCTTCGAGCTGCGCGGCGAGCGCCGACAGATCCGACATCCACGTCGTCGCGTGCAGCGCCGCGAGCTTGCTCGCATCGAGACAGCCGGCGCCGTGCATCAGGAAATTACCGTGCGCGTCGGCGACGTCGTACTCCCACGCGCCGTTCGTCCGCACGACGATGCGCGAGTGCTCGGCGATCACGCCGGTCGACGTCTGATCGATCGCGACGAGCTGCGTGCCGGGCTCCGTCGTACAGCTCGACCGCGGCGGCCCGGGTGGCGGACCGGGCGGCGTCGGCGGCGTCGGCGTCGCGAGCGCGGTCGACGAGATCAGCAGGCTGACGATGACGAGCTTCATGATCGTGTGAACGCGGGCACGCGCTCGGCGATCTGTGACGGCATATGAAGCTACCGGCGCGTGCGGACGAGCGCGAGCACGTCGTCGCGCGTCGGCATCGCCTGCCATGGCCCGAGTCCCGACAGCGATAGCGCCGCGGCCGCGGCGGCGAGCTCCATGCAACGCGCGAACGGCAGCTCGCTGAGCAGCGCCGCGGCGAACGCGCCGTGAAACACCGAGCCGGCGCCGTACGCGTCGAGCACGTCGGACGGGAACGCGGGACATTGAATGATCTGATCGCCGTGGCGGCCGATCGCGCCTTTTTCGCCGAGCGTGATCACGACGGCGCGCGGGCCGAGCGCGAGGATCTCCTCGAGCGCGTCGGTGAGCTCGCCGCGTGGCGCGAGCTCGGATGCGGCGCGCTCGGACGCGATCAAGATGTCGCTCGCGGCGATCAGCTCGCTGGTGCCGTCGCGCAGCTCGCCGACATCCAAGATCACCGGCGCTTTGTTGGCGCGCGCGACATCGGCGGCGCGCAGCTGGTTCATCGGCGACGTGCCGTCGATCAGCAGCGCTTGCGCCTCGGCAACCGCGGCGTTGGCGTCGAACGAGACCGGCTCGCCGAGCTCGCCGCCGAAACGCGCGCGGATCACGCCGTCGGCGGCAGTCGTCACGATCTCGCACGGCGACGTACCAACCGCGCGCAGCAATTCGGTGTCGATGCCGGCGTCGCGCAGCGCCGTCCGCGCGAGCTGGCCGAGCAAATCGGCGCCGTGCGTGCCGGCCGCGCGCGCGCGACAACCGAGCCGGATCGCGGCTCTGAGCGCGACGGCGACGCCGCGCGCGGGAGCGGTCGAGAGCGCTGCGAGCTCGGTCGACGGGGCGGCGCTCTGCGGCAAATTCGGCGCGAGTCCCGAGATCGCAACCCCGACCCGTCCGAGGCCAACGACGAGGGGAGCTCTCACTTTTCGGATGATAACAGCGTGTTGGCGCACGCGAAAGTGCTGGGGTGAAGGCGATTTGGGATGTTAGGGTCGCACGCGGTCGATGGCGACGAAATCCGGGCAACGCGACGGCACCGACGCCGGTCCTACCGACGAACACGGGGACCATGTGACCGACGCCGCCATCGATTCGATTCCGACGCCCGCCCTTGCCGAGCCGCGCCCGCGCGTTTCGGGATCGCTATCCGACGACGTGGAGCTGATCGCCGCATGCCGGCGCGGCGAAGCGCGCGCGATGGAGATGCTCTATCACCAGTTCAAGCGCCGCGTGTTCGGCATGGCGCACCGGATCGTCGGTGCGAACGATGCCGAAGAGGTCGCGCAGGAAGTGTTCGTGCGCGTGTTCCGCGGGCTCGCGGCGTTTCGCGGCGACTCGGCATTATCGACCTGGATTTATCGACTGACCGTCAACGCGTCGCTTTCGCACCTCGCACGCCGGGGCCGACGCCAAGAAGTGCAAGCGAACGACGAAGTGCTCGCGGACGTGGCGGCGCCCCCAGAGGTGACGCGCGATCCCGGGCTCGCGAACCGGATCGAGATCGCGCTGCAAGCGCTGCCGGCCGGATATCGCGCCATCCTGGTGCTCCACGACGTCGAGGGCCTGTCGCACGAAGAGTGCGCGACGATCCTCGAGTGCCGTGTCGGCACCTGCAAATCGCAGCTCCACAAGGCGCGTGCGCGCATGCGCGAGCTGCTCGGCCCGATCGGAGAGCGATCGTGAATTGTGAAGACGTGCGGTCGAAGTTGACCGCGTATCTCGACGGCGAGCTCGACGACGATCGAGGCTCTGCCATTCGCGGACACATGCGCGGCTGCGACGCCTGCCGCGCGATGTCTGACGACGAAGCCGCGTTGCGCGACGGCCTGCGCGCGTTGCCGCCGCTCGATCCGCCGAATGCGCTGTGGTCGGGCATCCAAGCCCGGCTCGCGGCCGAAGAAGTCGCCGATTCCGAGCGTCCGGCGTGGCGCCGCGCACTGGGCCGGCTCGCCTTGCGGTGGCGACCGCTTGCGCCGCAGCTCGCGCTCGGCACGATGGCGCTCGCGATCGCGGTGCTCGTGCTCGCCGTACGCTATCGCGACTCGCGCCAACCCGATCCGGGGACCGCGCCGCTCGCCGGCATCGCGCCGGTCGCGCCAGCGCCAGCGCCGGCTGTGCCGGCGGTCGATCCGCCGATTCCCGGCGACGTCGTCGCCGAGCTCGCGGCCGATCGCAGCGACCGCACGGCGATCGAGCAACGCGCGATCGACCGGCTCGTCAAGGCGACGAAGGACGCGCGCGAGAGCTGGCCCGACGACCGCAAGCAAGCGTTCGACACCAAGCTCGTCGCATTCCAGCAGCGCCTCGTCGCCGCGCCGGAAGGCCGCGCACGCGACAAGGTCTATCGCGAGATGTCGCGCTACCTGTTGAACGCCGCGATCCGCGACGTCGTCTCGGAAACGTCGTTTGCCGACACGAAAGGCGCGCCGTGAAGCGCCTCGCCGTGCTCGCGATGCTGTTGGCTCCGGCCGTCGCGTTCGCCGACAAGCCGAAAGCCGAGCCGAAGAAAGCCGACGCGCCCGAGCACGCGGTCGTCGAGATCAAGCCCAAGCCGGATCATCCGTTCAAGCAGCTCGCGATCGAGAACCCGCTCGGCGATCTGCGCGTCGAAGGCTACGACGGCGACAGCATCACCGTCGAGACGTGGAAGTACGCGCCCGACGAGGACACGGTCGGTCGACTCCACGTCTCGCTCGTGCCGTCGCCCGATGGCACCGTGCGGCTCGTGACCTCGGTCGACGGCGGTCGCGAGGTCAAGCCGGCGCCGCGCGGCGCGATGCACGTCGACGTGTTGATGCGCGTGCCGCGCAGCGCGCGCATCGAAGCGGCGGTCACCGCCGGCAAGCTGTCGATGAGCAACCTCGATAGCGGCGGCGACCTCGATTCGTCGTCGGGCGAGATCGTCGTCAACAACGTCGCCGGCGAGCTGTTCACGCACAGCGTGACCGGCCACACCTCGATCGTGCAGGCGTTCGGCTCGGTCGACGCCGCGACGGTCGACTCCGACGTCTCGCTCGATACGATCGGCGGCGAAAAGCTCGTCGCGTCGGCCAACCAAGGCCGGATCGACGGCCGCCGCGTCAGCTCGCGCGAGATCGAGCTGACCACCACCGACGGCCGCATTGCACTCGAAGGCGAGCTCGCGCTGCACGGTCACATGGTCATCGCGAGCCTGCACGGCGACATCGACGTCCGCCTGCGCTCGCACGGTCCGATCATGGCGCGCGCACGCGGCGTCAAAGTCGACTTCCGCAACCTGCCGACGACCCGCCAGAACGACTGGGTCACCGCCGCGATCGGGCGGGCGGTCGGAAGCGATCCCATGTCGATGGTCGAGCTGCAATCTCGCTTCGCGAACGTGCAGTTCGCGATCGTCCAGTAACGTATCTCGCGCTAGGCTGCGGCCATGGACGAACCGGTTCCCGCGCGCGTTCGCGAGTACGCCGAGCAGGCGGTCGCGTACGTCAAGCGCGCGCTCGGCGTCACGCTCGAATACGACAGCAACACGCTACCGCTGCTCGATCACTATCTGCGCTCGGTCGGCGATGCCGAAGGCGCGGCGATCAAGCTCGTGATCGCGACCGCCGGCGCGTACTTCGGCGAGGTCGTTCGCCGCAGCCTCGGCGGTCGCTGGGAGCTCCAGCCGTCGGGCGACGCCGAGCCCCGGGCCGGTGTGAGCATCGGAGATGCCGATTGGCGCGTCGTGTTACCGACCGGCTTGAACTTCTCGCCGGTGGGGTTCGCCGCCTCGGCGATCGCGCAGTCCGACGTCGAAGACTTCGACTGCGAGCTCGACGCGCCGGCCCGGATGCGGCCGTACGTCCAGCAGACGCTGTCCCGGATGGGCGAGGTCTCCGTCGAGGATTACTATTCGCTGTGCGGCCGGCTCGACACGCTCGAGCACGTCCACGAGGTGCTGGTCGCGGTCGCCGCGCAGATGATGGGCGATGCCGCCGACCCCAGTGCCGACATTGCCGAGGTCGAGCCCGAGCTGGCGCCCGAGCCAATCACGGACGACCCATCAGGCGCCGTGAATTAACCACGACAAGC
>DASXEF010000955.1:0-2505 GCA_036490255.1 Kofleriaceae bacterium | reverse complement strand
CTAGTCCAAGCCCTCGACGCGAATCCACGGACCCGCAGTGTACGGAAACGACTGGTCGAAGTGCACGTGCGCGACGTACCAGAGCGACACATCCTGGCCATCCAGATCTTCGTCGCCGACGTAGCCGGCAGGAAACGGCTGCGAGCCGGCGGCGCTGCGGGGCGTGAACGGCGCCCATTCGCCGTCGTGATAGCGAATCGCGAACACTTCGGCGTCGTCCCAGCTGTGCGGCCGGATGTTGATCGCGGCGCGCGAGCCGAAATCGATCTGGCGCCAGACGTTGCCGTGATCGTCGGCTTCGCCGCTGTACGGAAACCAGCCCTCGTGCGAGACGCGTTGCCAGCGACCTTCTTCGAACCGCTCGACCGCATCGTCGGCGGCGCCGTCGAGATCGAAGTCGAAGCGAAAGTGCGGGTGATACGTGTGCTGGTCGTGGACGCCGGGTCCCATGATCGTCAACCACGGGCACATCCGGCCGTCGTCGTGGAAGCGCCACAGCTGCACGTAGTGATACGGCCCGGCGACGAAGTTCGCCGACAGCTCGACGCCGCCGCGAAACGATTGCACGCGGACCGGTCCCGAGATCGTGCGCGTGCCGAGCGGCACCCACCACGGACCGTGGACCTCGCCGGCGTCTTGCTCCGGCGCAATGTCTTGATGCTGGTGATCGATCGTGACGTAGGGCAGCGAGCCTTCCCACAGCACGCGCCGGCCTTTGTAGTCGGCGAGGTAGATCATGATGCCGGCCGACTCCGTGAGTCGCCAATGGAACTTCCAGTTTGCTTCTTCGATGACGTTCGACATCACCAGAGCTCCGCCGCGACGACCTGCGTCACCGTTTGATCGAGCAAGTCGACGACCGCGACGATCGACGCGTGGCCGTTATCGCGGCCGAACACGACGGCGGCCGAGCGCCGCGCGTACGACAGATCGTTCGAAGTGCGTCCCCAATAATGCAGCGTCGATTGCGGGGCGTCGCCGAGCTGCAGCTTGCTGCGCACGCGCTCGTCGATCATCGCGACGGAGATCGCGAGCGCTTCTTCGCTCTGCGACAACATCGGCTGGCTCTTGTCGACGCCGAGGTGCACGACGACGCCGGCATCGAGATCGATGCACGCGTCGACCGCACGATCGGCCGCGTAGTCGTACGCGACGACACGCGCGAGCCGATGACCGGCGAGCAAGTGCGGCGGCTTGACGACGAGCGGCTCGCTCGTGATCACGCGATAGCGGCCGACTTTCGCCATCGGCGCGACCCGGCGATCTTCGGTGAGCGTGCGCAGCGCGTCGGCGATCTCGCCCGGCGTGAGCGGGTCGAACAGCGCCGGCTCGGCCTTGACGATGTCGGCGGGACCGCGCTTCGCGGGCTTCGCGACTACTTTCGCTTTACCCTTGGGTTTCGGCCGCTTGGCTGCCTTAGCCGGAGTCTTGGACGGCATGCGTGGCGACTATACACGTTTCATAGATCGCCGCGCCGAGCCGAGCGTTTTCATCGGCATGCGCTTCGCCTTTGCCGCGGTCTTGTTCGCAACTCTCGCCGGCTGCCAGTCGTCCGCGTACGCCGATCGCGGGTACCACCCCGAGATCGCGATCGACGTCGCGCCGCAGAAAGAGCGCGCGCCCTACGACGTGCAGGTCGTGCGCGAAGACGGCGACGTGCTGCCGACGTACGGGCTCAAAGATCGCTTCTACGTCGAGGGCGCCGCGGGCGAGCGCTACACGATTCGCGTGTCGAACCCGACGAACAGGCGCGTCGAAGCCGTGATCTCGGTCGACGGGCTCGATGCGGTCGACGGCGATCCGGGCGACCTGCGCAAGCGCGGCTACATCGTCCCGCCGTACGGCCAGGTTGCGGTCGAAGGCTTCCGGACGTCGCTCGATGACGTCGCGACGTTTCGATTCTCGTCGGTCGGCGAGTCGTATGCGGCGACGAAGGGCAAGGCGCGCAACGTCGGCGTGATCGCCGTCGCGATCTTCGAAGAGGCCGGTCCGCCGCCCGAGCCGGCGCAGCAGATCGGCGGCAACTACGACTATCGCGGCGATATCGACGAAGACGACGACGCCGCCGAGTCAGCGCCGGCGACTCACAACCACAGTGCGAAGAAAGCTCCGCCTCCGCCTCCAGCGCCGGCCGCGGCCGCGCCGACGACGACAGGCGCTTCGAGCGGTCGTGCCGACAAAGCCGTCGCCGAGAAAGACGATGACGGCGGTGAAGATCGCGCGCGGTCGGTGAATCGCCCGGGCCTCGGCACGCAGTTCGGCGAGCAGCGTTCTTCGTCGGCGACGTACACGCAGTTCATCCGCTCGACGCAGCGTCCGGTCGCGGTCGCCGAGCTGCGCTACAACGACGCGGCTGGCTTGATCGCGCTCGGCGTGCCGCTGCAAGCGCAGCCGGACCAGTACGAGCTGATGGAGCGCGAGACCGCGAACCCGTTCCCCGGCGATCACTTCGCGCAGCCGCCGCGCTGACGGACGATCACCTCAGCGGATCGCAGTCGTCGTACG
>DASXEF010000922.1:0-4434 GCA_036490255.1 Kofleriaceae bacterium | reverse complement strand
CATGATCTCGCCGAGCTTGTGCGAGATATAGAGGATGGAGCAACCCTCGGCGGCGAGCCGGCGCAACACCTCGCGATACAGCGTCTGCTTCGTCGCGAAGTGATGCAGGAGGCCGGCGTTGCCGAGGCCTACCGCCTGCGCGATCGTCGCGAGCGTCACGCCGTGAAAGCCGTGCTCGGTGAACAGCTCCTCGGCGCGATCGAGGATCGCGTCGCGCTTGTCGTCTCGCTTGGGCGCGCTCACGGCCGACTCATGGAGTGATGACGTGGTTCGGGTTCGGCCGCTCGTGATCGGGCGCCTGGCTGTAGTCGCCGAACAAGCCGTCGCGCTCGGTCACCGCCGCGCGCACGCCGCCGCTTTCGGCCAGCGCGATGAAGCGCTGCGCGTCGGGGGTGTTGCGCATCAGCCCGTCGAGGATCGAGCCGAGCGTCTGCGTCGACGCGAGGCCCATGTTCTCGTAGACCTGGTTGACGACGAGCTTTTGCGCGGCGAGCTGCGACGACGGGATCGCCGCGAGCTGCAGCGCTTGCCGCTTCACCGTCGCTTCGAGCTCGGCGAACGGCACCGACGCATTGATGAGGCCGGCCGCCGCCGCTTGCTTGCCGGTGAACGGCTTGCCGGTCAACGCGTGCTCTTTCGCTTTTGCGAGGCCGAGCCGGTAGATCCACATGCCGCTCAAGTACGCACCCCACATCCGCGAGTACGGCGTGCCGATGCACGCGTCGTCGCTCGCGATCACGAGATCGGCACACAGCGCGTAGTCGCTGCCGCCGCCCACGCAATAGCCGTGGATCTGCGCGATCACGGGCTTCGGCGAGCGCCAGAAGCTCATGAACTTCTGGGTCGGCGCGAGCGCGGGCGTGGTCGTGAACACGAAGTCCTTGCCGGGATCCCACGCGCCGTTCGTCGTCATGTGCGCGTTCCAGTGCGTGAAGCCGCCGGCGAAGTCGAAGCCGCCGCAGAACGACCGGCCGGCACCGCGCACGACGATGACTTTCACCGCGTCGTCTTTGATCGCGGCGGTGACCGCCGCTTCGATCTCGTCGGGCATCGGCGGCACGATGGTGTTGAGCCGCTCGGGCCGGTTGAGCGTGATCGTCGCGACAGGTCCACTCGTCGCGTAGAGGATGGTTTCGTAGCCCATGCCGGATCGTTTACCGACCAACTGGTTGGTCGGTCAATACCAAAACCGACCAACTGGTTGGTCGGTCGAGGTCGAACGCGTCGCCGCCTCGGCTTCGTAGCCCCACCTGCCTGGCAACTGGCCTAGCCGTTGGGGTGCAAACCTCGCGAGATCGTTGCCCGGCCTGCTGGTTCACGCCGTGCAATCACGCTGCACGTGATGAGCAAGGGTTGGCTCGATTCCGACAGCATCGAAACGCGCGTCTACGACGGCTCCGGCGCACGTCCCGCTCCGGTGCGCGTGCCGGTGCCGCAAGCGATCGCGCAGCCGTACGCATACGAGCGGACGGGACACTCGGTGTCGAACGCTGCGGCCGAGATGTTCACGCGACCGGTCGAGCGCCGCGTCGAAGATCGACCGCTCGTCACGCCCGTGACGCTCGGGCTCGCCGCGCTGTGCGTGATCGTCGGCGTGACGATCGGCAGCTTCGTCGGATTCTCCGGCGACGATGCCGAGGCGAGCACGCCCGCGCCGGCCGTCGCAATCGCAAAACCGGCAGCGGTCGCGCCGAAACCCGCGCCGCTCGCGGTCGCGCCGAAACCTGCGCAGCTCACGGTCGCGCCGATCGGCGCACCGGCAGCCACGCCAGCTGCGAATACGTTGCGCGTCGAATCGACACCGCCCGGTGCGACCGTCATGTTCGTCAGCGCAGGCGCCGCGACGCTCGTCGGCACGACGCCGATCGACACGACGATCGATCCCGCGCACGAATACGACGTGCTCGTGACGCTCGCCGATCACGCATCGAAGATCGAGCACGTCACACCGCGCTCGAGCCATCATCTGGTCATCGCCCTCGCCTCGGCCGCCGCGCGCTAGCGCGCAGCTCGAGCTTCGACGGTGCGCGCGATCGCTCGCTCCCGTTGTCGCAATGTTTCGACGCGCCCGTGGCAATGCGGAACCCGCACGACCTGCGCTAACGAAAGCGCATGTCGAAACTCTCTACCATCGCGATCACCGCTGCGATCTGTCTGCCCCTCGGCGCGTTTGCCAAGGACGCCATGTTGAAGGGCCACCCGAATCTGCAGAAGGCGCGCGCGTCGCTCAACGATGCCGACCGCTACATCACGGCGTCGCAAGCCGCGAACGAAAAAGTGTGGACCGACGAAGCCGGCCACGGCCAGAAAGCGAAAGAAGCGATCGCGACTGCGAAGCACGAGCTCGACGCGGCCGCCGAGTGGGTCAGCGGCCACATGAAGTAGCGACGTTGTGCCCCGCCGTTTTGCGGGCGCATCGCCACGCAACGCGAGTCGGATGCGTTACGAAGGCGCATGTCTAAATTCACGACCATCGTCATTACCGCTGCCATCTGCCTCCCGCTCGGCGCGTTCGCGAAGGACGCGATGCTGAAGGGTCACCCGAACCTCCAGAAGGCGCGCACGTCGCTCGCCGACGCCGACAAGTACATCAGCGCGTCGCAAGCGGCGAACGAAGCGGTCTGGAAGGACGAAGGCGGCCACGGCCAGAAGGCCAAGGAAGCGATCGGCAACGCGAAGCACGAGCTCGACCTGGCGGCCGAGTGGGTCAACACGCACGCGAAGTGATCGCGCTACGCGAACGCGGCGGCGATCAGCTGCAGCGATCGCGTGCGCATCGCGAGATCCGGCAGTAACGCCGAAATCATCAGCTCGTCGGCGCCCGTGCGCTCGGCGAGCGCGCGCAGTCCGCGCGACACGGTTTCCGGCGAGCCGACGACGGCGCCTTCGAAGAACTCGTCGGCGATCGCCTGCTCGTCGGGCGTGAACTGATACGCGAGCGCTTCGTCGATCGACACGATCGGCGCGCGCCGGCCCGTGCGGTTCTTGACGATCGCGACGCGCAGCGGCGCCGCCATGCGAGTCGCTTCGTCGTCGGTCGGCGCGCACACCGCGGTCACCGCGAGCATCGCGTGCGGTTTGGCGTGATGCGGCGACGGCTCGTAGCGCGAGCGATAGTGCGCGATGGCGTCGACCGCGTGGCGCATCGCGAAGTGCCCGGCGAACGCGTACGGCACGCCGATCTGCGCGGCGATCGAAGCGCCGGCGAGCGTCGAGCCGAGCATCCACAGCTGACCGCTCGGCACGTCGGTCGGCATCGGCTCGATCTTCGCGAACGGATGCGACGCCGGGAACTCGCCGCGCTCGAACGCGAGCAGCTCGGCGAGCTGCGAGTTGACGTCGGCGTCGGTGCGGCGCAGTGCCGCCGATGCAACCGGATCGGTGCCCGGCGCGCGGCCCAAGCCGAGATCGATCCGCCCGGGCGCGAGCGCCTCGAGCGTGCGGAACACTTCGACGACGTGCAGCGGCGCGTGGTTCGGCACCATGATGCCGCCGGCGCCGAGCCGGATTCGCGACGTCACGCCCGCGGCCGCGGCGATCAGCACCTCGGGTGCCGACGTCGCGATGCTCGCCATGTTGTGATGCTCGGCAAACCAGTAGCGCGTGTAACCGAGCTCGTCGGCGACGCGTGCGAGCGCGATCGAATCGCGGATCGCGCGACTCGGCGCGACGCCGGCTCCGACCGGCGAAAGATCGAGCACGGACAGTGGCAACTGCATGCGCACACCCTAACGGATGCGCGCGTCAGGGCAAGTGGACACGACCCTGCGTCGAACCGCTCGCGTGACATGCGCCGGTCTGGTTGCAGCCGCCTTGCGCTTCGGTCGTGAGCGGCGTGGTCATCATGTCGATCGTCGGGCACTCGCTGACGTACATCGTCAGCGGCGGGAAGATCGCGAACGCCGTGTAGAAGTTGCCGTTCGTTTGCGACACCATGTCGTACACGTTGCCGACGGAGTCGATGACGGTGACGGTCGCGCCGCTGACGATCGTGCCGCCGCCGGCGTCGGTGTAGAGCGTGCCCGCGGCGGTGAAGCCGTGGTTGTGGCAGCTGTCCATGCAATCCATACCGGGATTGTGGTGGCCCTGGTCGTTGCCGGTCGTGACCTGGTTGCGGCACGTGTAGCCGCCGTCGCCGGTGCTGGCACCGTCGGTGAGCGCGCGCGGCGCGTCGTGAAACACGCGTTTGCCGTCGGTCGCGGCCATCGGCGCGTCGACCGGCTTGCTGGAGTCCGAGTTGATCGGCGCAGCGCAGCCGGCGAGCGCGATCACGACAACAACAGCGCGCATCGTTTGCAGTATCGCCAAACGCGTCGCGGCGGACAACTGCCACGATCTAACAGTATGATCGCGCGATGCAACCGTTGCCGGCGGAGTGGTCCTCGGGGCGATCGATGGCGGCGCTGATCGGATTCGCCGGCACATTTACGGGCG
>DASXEF010000777.1:0-5271 GCA_036490255.1 Kofleriaceae bacterium | reverse complement strand
CCTTGTGCGGGACGTGGCGATACAGCGACATCGTCGCGACGCCGAGCTCCTTCGCGACGCTGCGCATCGTCAGCGCCGCCGTGCCTTCGTCGTCGGCGATCGAGATCGCGGCCTCGACGATGCGCTCGCGCGAGAGCTCCGGCGCCGAACCGCTGCGCTCGCCGCGCACGATCGTGCCGATGCCCGGCACCGGACGCACGAGCCCTTCGTCGCGCAGCATCTTGAGCGCCTTGGTCGCGGTCGCGAGCGCGACGCCGAGCTCGCGCACGATCTGGCGTGCGGATGGCACCGGTGTGCCCGCCGCGAGCGCGCCGGAGCGAATCCGCTCGCGGAGGTCGGCGACGACGCGCAACGAGGCGGTGTTCTGCTTCACGTCCGCTGTTCTAGTACACCTCGACACGATTCGTCGACGACAAAACAGATCGTGCGTACACCGTACGCATGAGAATCCTCATCTCGGGTGCAAGCATTGCCGGTCCCGCGCTGGCCTACTGGCTCGGTCACGCCGGGCACGACGTCACGGTGGTCGAGCTCGCGCCGGTGTTGCGCCGCGGCGGCTATGCGGTCGACATCCGCGGCCCCGCGCTCGCCGTGATCGAACGCATGGGACTGCGCGAGGTCTGCCGCGGGCTCGAAACCGACACGCGCTACAACGAGATCGTCGACGCGCGCGGCCGTCGCTTCGGCCGCATGAAGCGCGGCTTCGGCGTGATCGATCCGGGCGATGTCGAGATCCACCGCGGCGACCTCGCGGGCGTGTTCTACGACGCGACGCGCGACATCGCGAGCTATCGCTTCGGCGATTCGATCTTGGCGCTGGACGACGCTGCCGCTCAGGGAGGTGATCGCGTCGACGTCGCGTTCGCGAGCGGTGCCGTCGGCACGTTCGACCTCGTGATCGGCGCGGACGGCGTTCACAGCCGCACGCGCGAGCTCGCGTTCGGCCCGGAAGCCAACTTCGTGCGCGAGCTCGGGCTCGCGATGGCGATCTTCAGCGCGCCGAACGACTACGGCCTCGACCGCGAGCAGCTGTTGTACTCGGCGATCGGCAGGGTCGCGAGCGTCAAGACCGCGGCCGGCAACGCGACGGTCAAGCTCAGCACGTTCTTCTCGGTAGAGCCGGGCACGTTCGCCCAGCGATCGATCGACGAGCAGCGCGAGCTCGCGGCGCGTGCGTTCGCCGACGCGGGCTGGGAATTCCCACGCCTGGTCGAGGCGATCGCGACCGCCGACGACTTCTACGCCGACGTCACGTGCCAGGTCCGCATGGATGCGTTCGTGCGCGGCCGCGTCGCGCTCGTCGGCGACGCCGCGTACTGCCCGTCGCCGTTATCGGGACAAGGCACGAGCCTCGCGATCGTCGGCGCGTACGTGCTCGCCGCAGAATTGCGCGGCGGTGACGTCGCCGGCGCACTCGCGGCGTATCAGCGCCGCATGCTGCCGTTCGCGCGCGCGAACCAGGACGTGGCGCTCGAGCTCGCGAAGGGCTTCATGCCGCACTCCGGCTTCGGCGTGTGGATGCGCAACCTGATGATGCGAACGCTGCCGTACATGCCGTGGTCGAGCTTGGTCATGAAGCTCGCGATGCGCGGCGTGCGTCGCGCCGCACACGGGCTCGAGCTCGACGCCCTGCCCGCGCCGGTGAGCACCGCGCTCGCGACCGCCGCCTGAGCTACCGCGACCGACCAACCAGTTGGTCGGTGTTGCTAGAGCGGGTTGCGCCGCTTGAACAGCCTGTGCGCGACGACGAGCAGCGGCGGCTGCAGCACCTGCGTCAACCAGGTCGCCGATCGTCCACCCCAGGTGAACGAACGTTGCACGACTCGTCAGTGCTGCGAGTAGACGAACGTGACGAGCGTGCACACCGGCTTCGCCACGCCGTCGAGCACGAACGGCGAGTACTTCCACATCATTATGCGTTCGATGATTTCGCGATCGTATGTCGCGTAGCCGGTCGAACGCACGGGCAGCACCTCGATCACATCGCCGGCCTCGTCGAGGCACGCGCGAAACGTGCCGCGCGCGCGCTGGATCTTGGTACGACCGATCGCGATTCGCGTGTTTTGATCTGGCACGACGAGCTTCTCGCCGGAGATGCGCTTCGCTTCAGCGGACTTCACGCCCGGCGCGAACACGGTCGACTCGACGTTCTGGCGTTTTGGCGGCGACGGCATCGGGATCGTTTCGGTTACCTGGTCTGGCGGATACGACATCCGCACCATCGCGCATGCGGGCATCGCCTTGCCCGCGATCGTCGGCGGCTTGAACGTCCACGCCTGCGCCGCGGCCTGAAACGCCTCGGCAGCTTCGTGCGAGGTCGTCTCCGTGTGACGAAGCGACGTGATGTTCCCGTCGTCATCGAGACAGATCCGGAACCACGCGAACTGCGCATGACTCGTCGGCGTCGGATCGAGCTTGAGCGTGCTCGCGATCTTGGGATCGATCGGCCCGTTGCGATCGCCCGACGTGCGCAGCGCTTCGAATGCCAACGCCGTAAGCGTCGGCGTGAACGGATCGTCGGCGCGCCGCGCTTCGAACCCGATCCACGACAAGTGCGGACCGCCGAGCTCCTGCGCGACGCGCACTTCGATCTCGATGCCGGGCGCGTACTCCATCACGATGACATCGGCGAGCGCGTCGCCGCGCTTGCTCGGTTGCATGTGTAATCCGGCGAGGCAGCGCGCAAATGCCTTCTGCTGCGCCGGATCGACATCACCCGGCTCGGCGAACTGCGATGCGCAGGCCGGATCGGCGAACCACAAGCCGCCGTTCGTGACCTTGCCGCGAAACAGATCCTCGAGCTCGTCGGCGCTATCCGACGAGACCGCCAGCGTCTCGCGACCCGAATCGCGCGTGTCGACCTGAGCCAACCCCGGCCCACATGCAGCGAAACACATCACCACCCCGACGAGCGACTTCACGCACCCATCATACGATCACGTCGGCGGCGTCGGAGAACAAGCGCTCGACGTCGCCGGCGCGACGCTCGCGCACCGCGCGCTGGTTGATGTAGCCCTTGTCGGTGATCTCGCCCGCATCGATGCTCGCCGGCTCGCGCAACACGACGATGCGTGCGATCCGCGTGCTCGACGCCGTGGCTGTTTGCGCGGCGAGCAACCCGGCGAGCGCCGCCGCGTCGCCATTCGGCGCCAAGAAGATCAGCGCGCCGAGCTCGTCGCGATCGTGGCCGCAGATCACCGCGTCCGCGACATGCGGCGAGCACGCGGCGACTACCGCGAGCCGGACGTGGCCGACGTGCACCCACGTGCCGCTCGCGAGCTTGAAGTTCTCCGACGTGCGGCCTTCGAACACGACGCCGTCGGGTCCCGCCGAGCCGGCGTCGCCCATCGGATAGAAGCCGAGCTCGTCGAGCGGCAGCGGCTCGACCCGATGGCCCGGCGCGAGGTATCCCGGTGCGACGCTCGGGCCTTTGACGCGCATCTCGAGCTGATCGCCGACCGGCACGAACGCGAGCTCGGTGCCGGGAATCGGCAGGCCGATCACGCCCGCGCGCGCGATCGGATACGACACCTGCGTGACGAGCGGCGAGGTCTCGGTCGAGCCCCACGCCGACGTCATCGCGACCGGTTTTCCCGCGAGCTTCGCGACCGCGTCGAGCCGCGCCCACGTCGCCGGCGAGAGCGCCGCCGCCGCGTAGAAGATCACGTCGAGGTCGCGAAAGAACATCTCGCGCAACGCACGATCGGTCTCGAGGTGGCCGACGAGCATGTCGAAGCCGCGCGGCACGTTGAAGTAGATCGTCGACGCGATCTCGCGCAGGTTCGCCAGCGTCGCATCGAACGCGCCGGGCGCCGGCTTGCCGTGATCGATGTAGAGCGTGCCGCCGTTCGCCAAGATCATGTTCGCGTTGTGGTTCGCGCCGAACGTATGGCTCCACGGCAGCCAATCGACGATCACCGGCGGCCGATCCGCCAAGAACGGCCAGCCGGCGGCGAGCCCGGCCTGGTTCGCGCACAGCATGCGCTGCGTGTTGATCACGCCCTTCGGCGTACCGGTCGAGCCCGACGTGAACAGGATCTTCGCGACGGTATCGGCGGTGACGCGCGCGAATGCCGCGTCGACCGCGACCGGCGTGCGCGCGAGTGCCGCGACGTCGACGCGCGGCACGCCGAGCTTCGCGAGCGCCTGGTCGAAGCCGGATCCTTGCGCGAACACGGCACCGGCCTCGACGAGGGTGGCGATGTAACGCAGCTTGTCGTGGTCGGCCGATAGCAACGAGTACGCCGGCGAGACCGGGGCGATCGGCACGCCGACGTGCATCGCCGCGAGCGCGAGCAGCGCGTGATCGATCGAGTTCCCCGACAAGACGAGCAACGGCCGCGACGCCGACAGCCCGAGATCGAGCAAGCCCTGGCCGATCGCGCGCGCCGCCGCGAGCGCCTCGGCGTACGTGACGCGGCGCCACTGATTCGCCGCATCGCGCTCGGCGTAGAGCGTCCGCTCGGGCGCGACGTTCGCCCAATGCACGAGGTGATCGCCGAGGCAGCGCGGATACGTCGGGAGCGGCGTGCGCGAGCGCAGGATGAAGCCGCCGCCGGGGCGATCGACGCGCTCGATATCGGGTGCGGCAAAGCGAGCCACGACGGTGACGATACACCACTTGACATAGTTCGATGATGTGACAACTATACAGCCGTGCCGAAGGACGACGTCGACAAGCTCGCGCGCATGTTCCGCGCGCTCTCGAACCCGAAGCGACTGCGCCTGTTCTTGAACCTGCTCGACGAGAGCAAGCTCGATCTCGCGAAAGGCCGCGTCCACGACTGCTTCCTCGCGAAGCTACTCGCCGGGCTGAGCGACCTCGGCGCACCGACCGTCTCGCACCACGTCAAGGAGCTCGCCGACGCCGGGCTCATCACCACGCAGCGCGAAGGCAAGCAGCTGGCGTGCACGGTCGACCCGGTCGGCCTCGCCACGCTGCGCGCCGCGATCGCACTCACTTCGAAAGTTGCCCAAGCATGAGCCAGGAAATCCGCATCGAGAAGTACGGTCCCGCGAGCGCGCTCGCATTCCACGACGCCGCGCCGCGCGAGCCTGCCGCCGACGAGGTCGCGATCGACGTCGCGTACTCCGGCATCAACTTCGCCGATATCCAGATGCGGCTCGGGCTGTATCCGGACGCGCCGAAGAAGCCGTTCGTGCCGGGCTACGAGGTCAGCGGCACGATCGCGGCGGTCGGCAAGAACGTCCGCGACGTCAAAGCCGGCGACGAAGTGATCGCCGGCACGTACTTCGGCGGCTACGCGTCGC
>DASXEF010000636.1:0-5833 GCA_036490255.1 Kofleriaceae bacterium | reverse complement strand
CGAGCCCGGCTGACGGCACGCTTGCACCGCGCGATTGAACACGCTGCGGTCGTAATCGAAACCGCAGACCATCGCGACGACGTAGCCGTTGTGATGATCGGCCGTGAAGATCGCCGTCTGCGGATGCGGCACCTGATCGAGCTTGACGACATCCGGATGCGACGCGTCCCACTCGTGCTCGTCGTCGTGCGGAATCCACGCCGGGTTCTTGTAGTCGGCGATGTTCCAGTCGCGATACTTCGCCACCGAACGGATCTCGCGCGACACCCAGATCACGTAGCCGGGCTTGAGCGCCGCGGTCGCGCTGTCGATCGTCGCGTCGTTCTCCGCGTTGCCGGATTCCCACTTCGCGGCCCAGCTCATGTTGCGCAGCGGCAGTTGCAAGCGGCGATCGCCGACGATCACCTCGGCGTGCTCGCCGTCGACCTTGTCGACGACGGCGAGGTAGCGCTTGTTCGGCACGAGCGGACCCGTGCCGTAGAGCTGCTTCTGTCGCGAGACGAGCGTCTGGCGTGCGGCGCCGTCGACGCGCCACTCGGGACCGCGCCAGCCCTGGCGTTTGTCTTGATGGCGCGCGCCGAAATCGGCGTTCTCGTACGCGGCCGCTTCCCACGTCGGCTCGGCCGCGGTCTCGATGCGCAGCCCGTCGCTGAACAGCGCGTCGTTGCCGTATTTCTCGGTGATGTAGCGGCGGACGTGCTCGGCGTAGTACGGCATGCGATCCGGAAACACCTCGCGATAGAGATGCAGCGCGATCGATTCCTTTTTCGCCGCGTCGACGTCGGCTTGCTTCGCGTAACCGAACGTCGCCATGCGATCGAGCACGAGGTTGCGCCGCTCGGTCGCGTGATCTTCGTGCGAGACCGGCGAGTACGCGGTCGGCGCTTTCGCCAAGCCCGCGATCAACGCGCATTCGGCGAGCGTGAGGTCTTTGAGCTCTTTGCCGAAATACCGCCTGGCGGCAGCGCGCACGCCCCACGCGCCGTCGCCGAGATAGATCTGGTTGAGATAGACCGCGAGGATCGCCTTCTTCGAGTACGTCGCCTCGAGCCGGCGCGCCGTGATCGCTTCTTTCGCTTTGCGCGACAGCGACTTCTCGGCGCCCAGGAACTGCTTCGCGACCTGCTGCGTGATCGTCGAACCGCCTTGCGCGAAGTCGCCCGCGGTCACGTTCGCCCAGATCGCGCGCGCGATGCCCTTGAAGTAGAGGCCGCGGTGATTGAAGAAGTCGTGATCCTCGACGGCGAGAAACGCGTTGCGGAGCTGCTCGGGGATCTCTTCGTAGGGCACGAATTCGCGCCACTCTTTCGCGAATTCGCCGAGCAACGTGCCGTCCGCGGCGTAGATCCGCGACACCGACGGCACCGCATGCGGATACGCGCGCAGATCACGCGTCGGTGGCGTGCGCAGCGAGAAGTAGCTGTAGAGGATCGTGCCGCTCAGCGCGAGCACCGCGATGGTGACGAGCGCCGCGAACGCGTACAGCTTGCCGATCCAGTGCGCGAGCCCGCCGTCGGAACGATTCAAGACGTCGACGCGCGGCAACAACGAATCCACAGCCTCGCGATCTAGACACGGTCGCGGGCGACCGGCAAGCGCAGGCGGGCGAGCGAATACGCCCAGTTACGTCAGGCGAGTGCGAGATCGCCGATCGGGCTGTCGCCGCCGAGCTGCTCGAGGCAACGCACGAGGTGCGCGCGGATCTTGTGCTTCTTCGAGTAGACCGTCTTGAGGCTGATCTGCATCTCGGCCGCGATCTCGTCGGCTTCCATGCCGCGCTGATAGTACAGCTCGACGAAGGTGCGATCTTTATCGGTGAACTCGGCGAGCAAGCCGTTGAGGTGCTCCCAGCGCTCTTTCTCGATCAGCTGATCGAGCGGCGTGCGATCGACTTCTTCGTGCGGATCGATCGCGCCGTCGACCTTGTCGAGCAGCGGACGGCGACCGGCACTGCGCAAGAAGTCGTACGCCGCGTTGACCGACAGCATGCCGATCCACGAGCCGAGCTTGGTGCCGCGCGTCGGGTTGTAGATGCGGAGCTTGTGCATGTCGTCGCGGACGAGCTGCATCATCACGTCGGCGTAGATCTCGTCCAGATCGGCGTTCGACAGCCGCGGCGAGTACTTCAACGTGACCTTCGTGATGCAGCGGTAGATGAGGGGGCGATAGCGCCGAACGAGCTCGGCCCAACCACGCGCGTCGTTCCGGAGCACCGACTTGAGCAAGTCCCGGTCGGTCCACTCGGCCGGCGTTTTGGAGATGCTGCGTGCGAGAAGCGCCATTGGTCCATTCCCTCCGGCGGACTCGTAGAGCAACGTCAATGCCACGACTAACTCGCTGAATTCAAACGATCGCAAGTTGCGAACGCCGGTGCACAGAACCAAACTTTGGTGGAAACCACCAAGCAGGGGAAGCTGAGCTTGGGAAGCTGCGTACTAGCTACTCCCGCAGAATGCAGCGACGCGCCGCGTTGTAGCATCCGAGGCACTTGAAGTCGCGATCGCTGGCGCTTGCTCTCGCTCCCGGCACGCTCCTGGCCGGCATCGCAGGCGGGATCGTGTTTCCGATCTTTCCGATCGTCGGCGAGCGGGTCGGGATGGCGACCTGGTTCATCGGCGTGATCTTGGCGTCGAACCGCGCGATGCGCGTCGTGTCGGCGCCGGTCGTCGGTGTGCTCGCCGATCGGATCGGTGCGCGCCGAACGCTGCTGGTCGGCCTCGCGATCCAGATCGGCGTGATCGGGCTCTACGTCGCGGGGCTCGCGACGCATCACGAAGGCGCTGGATTTCTCGCCGGGCGCATCCTGCACGGGCCCGGATCGGCATGCGTGTTCGTTGCCGCGCAAGCGCTCGCGCTGCAATCGGGTGGTAGCGGTGCGACCGCCGGCACCGTGCGCGCGTCGATCGTGCTCGGCGTACCGATCGGGTTTGGCGTCGGCGGGATCCTCGCCGATGCGGTCGGCGACCTGTGGACGTTCGTGATCGCCGGCGGCGCCGTCGTCGCGGCGCTGATCGGCGCATCGATCACGGTGCCCGACCTGCGCGCGAAGGTCACCACGCGACCGTCGATCACTGCGGCCGTACGCGAGATGCGCGACGTTCGCTTGCTCGCCGTCGGCGGCCTCAACTTCGCGCTGTCGTTCGCCGCCGGCGGCATGGTGCTGACCACGCTCGCGCTGCTGATCAAGGAGCGTCACCTCGTCGTGTTCGGCCGCGATGCCGAAGGCACGTCGGGCCTGTTGATGGGACTGATGTCGATCATCGACGCGGGCCTCACGCCGTTCGCGGGCCGCCTCGGCGATCGCACGCGCTCGCACGCGCGCATCGCCGCGATCTCGACGATGCTGATCGCGATCGGGCTCGTGGTCATCGGCCTCGCGACGGCCGTGACGGGTACCGCGATCGGCATCGCCATCGTCGGCGCGGGCGCGGCCGGCTTGGGGCCGAGCGTGCTCGTGCTGGTCGGCGTCATCGTGCCGGCGGAGCGACGCGGCACCGGCGCGGGGCTGCTCCAGCTCTGCGGCGACGTCGGCGGCATGCTCGGTCCACTCGTCGGCACGGCGCTGTTCGCCGCCAGCACCGAGCTGCCGTACTTGCTCACCGCCGGCGTCGTCGTCTGCTTCGTGCCGGTCGCGCTGTGGTTGCGGCGCGTCGAGCGCGCGTAGTTGCTATACAGCCGCGATGGGTTGGGCGGATGGCCATATCGCGAAGTTGCAACAAGGCGAGACCGTGCAGTTTCGGCCGCGCGGCAACAGCATGGTCGGCAAGATCTCCAGCGGACAGCTGTGCACCGTCGAGCCGCTCGGTGATCGCGAGCTCGCAGTCGGCGACATCGTGCTGTGTCGCGTGAGCGGCGCGCAGTACTTGCACCTCGTCAAGGCGATCCAAGGCGAGCGCTATCAGATCGGCAACAATCGCGGCGGCATCAACGGTTGGATCACGCGCCGGCAAATCTACGGCCAGCTGATCGCCGTCGAGTAACTCACGCCTTCGCGACGGCAGCGTCCCAGCGCGCGAGGTGCGGCGCGACCCACGCGCGATCGGCGCTCGGCGCGAACCGCTTTTGCTCGCGCCACGTCTTCGCGAGCTGCGCCTGATCCTTCCACACGCCGGCGCCGAGGCCGGCCAGGAACGCCGCACCGAGCGCGGTCGATTCGACGAGCTCGGGCCGCGCGATCTGCACGCCGAGCACGTCGCTCTGGAACTGCATCAGCAGATCGTTGGCCGCGGCGCCGCCGTCGACCTTGAGCGTGCCGAGCGCGTGGCCGGCGTCGCGCTCCATCGCGCGCAAGATGTCGACGTTTTGCAGCGCGATGCCTTCGAGCGTCGCGCGGGCGATGTGCGCGCGCGTGGTGCCGCGCGTGATCCCGGTGATCGATGCGCGTGCGTCGGGACGCCAATGCGGCGCGCCGAGCCCGGCGAACGCGGGGACGACGATCACGCCGCCGGAATCGGCGACGCTCGCCGCGAGCGCTTCGACTTCCGACGCTTTCGTGAAGAAGCCGAGGCCGTCGCGCAGCCACTGCACGGCGGCGCCGGCGATGAACGCGGAGCCTTCGAGCGCGTAACGCAGCTCGCCCGACGCGAGCTTCCACGCGACGGTCGTGAGCAAGCCCGATTTCGACGCGACGGGTTTGTCGCCGGTGTTCATCAAGATGAACGCGCCGGTGCCGTAGGTGCACTTCGCGTCGCCGACCGCGAAGCACGCCTGGCCGAACAGCGCGGATTGCTGATCGCCGGCGAGTCCTGCGATCGCGATGCCGTCGGGCAAGCCGGGGACGGCTTTCGTCGTGCCGACCGGTCCCGACGACGGCACGACCTGCGGCAACAGCGCTCGCGGCACGCCGATCAGCTCGCAGAGCTCGTCGCTCCAGCCGAGCGTGTGCAGATCGAACACGAGCGTGCGCGACGCGTTCGTCACGTCGGTCGCGTGAACCGCGCCGCCGGTGAGCCGCCACAGCAGATACGAATCGACGGTGCCGAAGGCGAGCGCGCCGGATTTCGCGTGCGCCGCGAGCCCCGGCACGTGCGTCATCATCCAGTCAATTTTCGTGCCCGAAAAGTACGGATCGATCGTCAGGCCGGTGAGCTCGCGAACGCGGGCTTCGTTGGGTTTGAGCTCCGCGCAGCGATCGGCGGTGCGCCGGTCCTGCCAGACGATGGCGTTGTGCGCGGCCTTGCCGGTCTTGCGATCCCAGATCACGGCGGTCTCGCGCTGGTTCGTGATGCCGATCGCGGCGATCGATCCGACGTCGATGCCGGCCAGAGCCTGGCCGAGCGCGTCGATCACCGATGCCCAGATGTCCTCGGGATCGTGCTCGACCCACCCCGGCTGCGGATAGATCTGGCGGAACTCTTTGTAGCCGCGGCCGCGCACCGCGAGCTGCTCGTCCAACACGAGCACGGTCGAGCCGGTGGTGCCTTGATCGATCGCGATGACGTGGCGCATCGCTAGTGAATATATCGGCGCAACAGCTCGCGCACCTCGGCCGCGACGATATCGCGCTCGACGTCGGCGGTGATGAGGTGATAGCTGCGGGGCAAGATCCGCACGCGCACGGCGTTGGTGCGCTCGGCGATCCGCGCGGCGCACGCGACCGGCGCGGTGTGATCGTGCACGCCGTGGACGACGAGCACCGGCGCGCGGATCTTGTCGAGCGCGTCGCAAGCGACGTGCATGTACTCGGCGAGCTGGGCGAGCCCGTTCATCGGGATCGCGTCGTAGGCGGGATTGTCGCGGCGGACTTTCGGATCGCTGCAGTCCGAGCCGTAGAGCTTCGGGACCGAGCTGAACGGGAGCGCGCCAGATGCGGCCCAGTGTGCGACGCGCGCCG
>DASXEF010000611.1:0-7078 GCA_036490255.1 Kofleriaceae bacterium | reverse complement strand
TTGTCGTCGATCGCGACGAACTCGCGCACGCCGTCGACGCTCGTCGGAATGCCGGCGCGCACCGACACCGGCGCCGGCGCGATCGTGCGCGCTTCGACGAGCTTCATCCCGATGCGCAGCTTCGCGAGATCGCCGGGCGGGATCACGTGCGTGCCGAAGAAGTCGGCGGTGAGCACGTGATACGGCTCGTACTCGACAAGGCAATTGCGCTCGAGACAATCGAGCTTCACTTTCCAGCCGGTCACTTCGCTCGCCCACGTGATCTCGGGCTGGCCGAGCGAGTCCTTCGTGATCTCGGGAGGGCCCCACGCGCGCGTCAGCAAGTCGCGCGCGGTGTGACCCAGCACGACCGCGACGATGCCCGACACCGTGCCGGCATCGAGCCTGACCGTCAGCTGCACGTCGCCGACGCCGGAGTCCAAGATCAGCTCGTCGCGAACGCCCTTGCGATCGGGCTCGTGCAAGCCGGGCACGAGGCGGATTGCTTCGCTGCTCGTCATGCCCGGGTGGATCCACAACAAGCCGCGCGGCGGCTCGATCGTCGGGCCGAAAAAATCGCTCGTCGCGGGCGGGGCCGAGCTACACGCCGTCACGACGGCGAGCAGGACGACCGAGCGATGCATGGTTATGGTTGTAGCATCGACGCCAGAATTTCGAGCGCCTCGCGCATTGTCGACGACGGCAGGTACGCGAAAGCGAGGCGAAAGCCGTGGAGATGCGCCGGTCCGGTGAACGCTGCGGCAGAGTTGGACACGTGCACGCCGCGTTTCGCGAGGCCGGCTTCGAGCGTCGCGAAGTCGACGCGCTTCGGCAGCTCGAGCCACAGCGTCGGTCCGCCGCCCGGACGCGTCCAGCGCACGTCGTCGGGCATCAGCTCGTCGAGCGCGGCGAGGCACGCGGCGTAACGCGCGTCGAGCGCTTCTTGCAGCTGCGCCAGGTGCGTGTCGTAGTAACCGCGATCGAGAAACTCGGCGACGATCGCTTCGGTCAACCACGCGTTGCCGAGCGTCGAGAGCCGCTTCATCGAGACCAGCGTCGGCACCAGCGACGGGTGCGCGGCGACGAAGCCGACGCGCAGCGACGGCAACAGCTTCTTCGTGAACGAGTTGACGTAGAGCACGTGCTTGCCGCCGAGAGCGCGCAACATCGGCCGATACTCGCCGCCCGAGAGCATGTCGGAGCCCCAATCGTCCTCGAGGATCGCGACGCCGTGCTTGCTGCACAGATCGAGTACGCCGCGCAATTCGGCGCTCGTGTACGAATAGCCGGTCGGATTGTGAAAGCTCGAGATCAGATACGCGAGCGACGGCTTCGTCGCGAGCGCGCGATCCCATTGTGCGAGGTCCAGTCCCGCGAACGGATCGAGATGTAAGCCGACGAGCTCGTTGCCGAGCGACTCGAACAGCAGCTTCGCGTACGCGTAGACCGGCGTCTCGATCGCGATGCGGCCGACCGCGAGCGAGCGAGCGACGATGTCGAGCGATTGCTGCGACCCGGTGGTGATCACGACGTCGTCGGGCGCGACGTCGAGGCCGCGCGCGTCGAGCCGTTTCGCGATCGCTTCGCGCAGCGGCTTGTAGCCCTGCACGTCGTAATGCGCGGGCATCCGTTCGCGCAGCACCGAGCGCGCGCACTCGGCGATTCGCTCGGTCGGCAGCAGCGCCGGGTCGATGAACACCGTCGATAGCGCGATCATCTCTTTCGGCGCCTGCTCGTTGCGCGACAGCGGCGGCGCCACGAATTGCGGCAACGGCACCGGTGCGATCGGCGCGATCGCCGCGACTCTCGAAGGCGCGAGCACGAACACGCCTTCGCGCTCGCGCGATTCGGCTAAGCCCCGCGCGACGAGCTCGTCGTACGCTGCTTGTGCCGTGTTCTTCGACAGCCCGAGCTGCGCCTCGAGCGCGCGCACGGGCGGCAAGCGACTGCCGGCCGGCAAGGCGCCGCTCGCGATCTCGCGCTGCACGCTCGCGACGATGTCGGCGGCGGTGGCGCGTCGACCGGTCGGCGCGACGTGGAGGGCGACGTAGGGAGCGCGAGCCATGGCGGCGTCATACCGCCCGCGCAACGCCGTGCGAAGGGACAAGCCCGGTCGCGCGGCAGGGACAACCCGATCCGCCACCACGGCCAGCCGAGCAGCCGCCTGCCGACGCGGTTTCGGCCGGATCGCGACGCGATCTGGCGTCCATGGTCGACAGTTCGTAACCGCGAAGCGGCGCGATCGCGATGGCTCGTCGCTTGCTGTCGAGACGGTCATGACCAGCATCGATCCCTCGAACCTCTCGACCGTCGCCGGCGGGAGCTCGCGCACCGCGCAGTGCGAGCGCGCCGCCGACGCCGACTTCCCGACCGCTCGCGCCGACTGGGGCAACGTCTCGGCCGCGTACTTCTTCGCCGTGCATCCGTACTCGTGGGAGTGCGCCGCCGGCAAGCGGCCGGTCGGCGATTACTACGGTGCGGGTGCGCGCGCCCGCGCCGCCGCTGCCGGCGTCCCGACCTATCCACGCTGAGGCGATCGCCGCACGGTTCTGGTGGTACGGTTCGCTCGATGTCGAGCTTCGCGCTGACGCCGGGCAAACGCGTCTTGTACTTGACCAAGGACCCGGAGCGCATCAAAGCGCAGCTCGCCGGCACGCTGACGCTGCGCATGAGCGACGTGCGGCCCGACGAGCTGCTCGACAACGTCAACACCGATGCGATGACGCCCGCGTGGGTGTGCTTCGACTACGACCCGCGCGAGATCGCGAAGAACGCGTACGCCGGCTTGATCGTGAACGGCGAGCGCGTGTTCCCGCCGGGCTCGCTGCACGATTTCGAAGTGATCGTCGCCGGCGCGCAAAAAGGCGTCGGCTCGAGCCGCGAGCAAGCGGCGCAATGCGAGGTGTTCTCGGGCAGCCGGCTCGCGATCGCGAGCTCGTTCGCGCCGATCCACGCGCGCAACAACATCAACATCGGTCAACTGATGGGCGATCACGCGTTGATCGCGCGGCTCGAAGCCGGCGAGACGATCGAGCTCGCCGAATTCACGCGCGGTCACGACGCGATCACGACGCTGATCATCGAGAGCGGCGGCCTGTTGCCGTTCTGCGCGAAGCTGGCGAAGAAGCAGATCAGCGTGCCGGCGCCGGGCACGCAACAGCGCGCGATGAACCTCGCCGAGAAGATCATCGCGACCAAGCTGTTGCCCGGCCAGGGCGAGTACGTCAAACCGAACGATGCCGTGCTCGTTCGCGTCGACGCGGGCTATTCGCACGAGTTCACGACCGCGCAGGTCGACAAGTTCCTCACCGACGAATACGGCGACTACAAGCTCGCGAACCCGTCGAAGTTCGCCGTGTTCGAAGACCACTTGATCTACGCGACCGGCGTGCCGTCGATGGCGAAGTTCGCGCCGAAGATCGAAGAGCTGCGCCGGCTACAAAAGCTGTTCGCCGCGAAGACCGGCGTCCGCAACTTCAGCGCCGAGGACGGCGTGTCGCCCGGCATCTGCCATCAGGTCGCGCGCGAGCACCTGATCGATCCGGGCGATCTCGTGCAAGCGACCGATTCGCACACGTGCATGGGCGGCGCTTCGGGCGCGCTCGCGTGGGGCGTCGGTGCGACCGAATACGCGGCCCTGCTCTACTGGGGCTTCACGCCGATGGTCGTGCCCGAATCGATCCGGTTCGAGCTGAAGGGCACGCTGCCGGCCGGCACGTCGGCGAAAGACGTGATGCTGCACATCTTGGCGACGTTCGCCAAGCGCGAGGACACGCTCGACCGCATCATGGAGTTCGGCGGCGACGGCTTGTTCGCGCTGCCGCCCGACGAGCGCGCGACGCTCGCGAACATGGCGACCGAATGCACGGCGCGCGGCGCGGTGATGGAAGTCGACGACCAGATGCTGCAATGGATCGCGTCGCGCCGCCCGGGCACGACGATCGATGCCTTGCGCGCCAAAGTCGTCGCGCCCGACAAGGGCGCCGAATACACGGGCGGCGTCCACGTGATCGACTTGGCGAAGATCCAGCCGATGGTCGCGACGCCCGGCGATCCCGATCGCGGCATCGCGAGCGATCCGAAAAACGGCGCACTCGTCTCCGAAATCGGCAAGGTCAAGATCGACATCGCGTACGGCGGCTCGTGCACTGCCGGCAAGCGCGACGACGTCGACATGTACGCGCGCGTGATGGCCGAAGCCGAAGCGGCCGGCGCGAAGCTCGCCGACGGCGTGAAGTTCTTCATCCAGTTCGGCTCGCGCGAAGTCGAGCAGTACGCGAAGGACAAGGGCTACATCGATCTGTTCGCGCGCATGGGCGTGAGCGTGATCAAGCCCGGCTGCGGCGCGTGCATCGGCTGCGGTCCAGGCGTGTCCGACCGCGGCGATCAGGTTTCGGTCAGCGCGATCAACCGCAACTACAAAGGTCGCTCGGGCCCCGGCAAGCTGTTCCTCGCGTCGCCGCTCACCGTCGCCGCGTCCGCGGTCACCGGCGAGATCGTCGAATATCACCACGGCATGTTCGCGAAGAAGTGAGCCGGATGGCGGGTAAGGTGAAGAAGAAGCCGGCGGCAAAGGCGAAGCCGAAAGCGACCTCGGCGAAATCAAAGCCGACGCCGACCTCGGCGAAATCAACGCCGACGCCGACCTCGGCGAAATCAAAGCCGACCTCGGCGAAATCAAAGCCGACACCGACCTCGGCGAAATCAAAGCCGACGCCGACGCCGGCGAAATCAAAGCCGACGCCGCCGACCTCGGCGAAATCAAAGCGGACGCAGGCGAAATCAGAGCCGACGCCGACCTCGGCGAAATCAAAGCCGACTGCGAAGCGCGCGAAACTAAAGCCGAAGTCGACCTCGGCGAAATCAAAGCCGCGCGTTCGCGGTGACGCGATTCCGCAGCCGATCATCGACGAAGCCGTCTCGGCGACCGGGCGGCGCCGTGCGATGACCGCGCGCGACTGGTCGACGCGTAGCTCGCCGGTCGTCGAGATCCTCGACGACGCGCACCCGATCGGCGCGCTGCGGCGATTCCTCGATAGCATCAAGGGCGCGGCGACCGAGCAGCAGGCGCAGATCGCGCTCGGCTCGGCGCAGCTGATGCTGCTCCCGATCGCTCGCGAGGCGCGAGGCGGCGCCGAGGTCAAAGAGCTCGTCGATCTCGTGCTCGAGCGCTGGGCTGATTTCGCCGATATGGCTATCGGCTTTCACGCGCAGGAGTTTTTGCGCAACGCGTTTGCGGCGGTCGGCGTCGATCGGCCGCGGATCGCGCGGCTGTCGGCGGCGGTGCCGGCCTCGGCGAGCAGCGAGCTGTTGTTTCACGTGTCCGGCGCGCACGCGGTCGCGCGCGACAAGGTCGCGATGTTGCACGCGGTCGAAGCCGCGCTCGCCGCCGGCGCCTCGCCCGCCGATTTTCGCCGCGACCACGACTTCGCGCCGTACACGAACGATCCCGATCTCGCGGTGCTGCTCGCGCGCGCCGATCTGCCGTCGATTCCGGTCGACGTCGATCCGTATCTGCCGGCGGTGCGCGGTGCGCTCGATCAGCTGGTGTCGTCGCTCGCCGAGCTCGGCGAAGCGGTCGAGCTGCGGCCGCCGGTGCGGCTCGACACGATCCTCGACACCGAACGCGCCGCGCGGATCTCGCTGCCCAACGATTATCGAGCGCTGCTCGCGACGACGAACGGCATGCGCGTGTGGGATCGCGAGTTTCTCGCGACCGGCGATTTCCGCGAGCCGACCTCGCTCGGCCTGCGCGCGCGGCGGTCTCTTGAGGCCGAGTACGCGACCGCCGGGTTGTCGGACTGCGTGCCACTTGCGAGCTGGGGCGGGCCGAATGATTGGCTGCTCTACGATCCGCGCGGCCAGGTCCGTCGTGGTGATCCGGGATACGTCGTGATGCTCGAGACCGACGAGATTCCGGTCGCGGATCTGGCGAGTGCGCTCGTGTGGCTCGAAGCGCTCGCGCGCGACGAGCGCGGCACGAACTGAGATGCTCGAACAGCTCTACGACGCGCTCCAGCTGTTGCGCGATCGCGACGATGTCTCGCGCGACGAGCTCGGCGATGCCGCGGTGTGGGCGACGCAGGTGCTCGGCCGCGAGCTTGTCGATCGCGAGCGAACACCAGAAGATTTACTCGCCGTGTGTCTTGCGGCGAGCCGAACATCGCTCCGAGAAGTGAAAGGCGCCGCGCTACTCGACGCGTTGCAAGCTCCGGCGCTCGCGATCGCGCTGCGCGTGTGCACGTTGAACGCGAAGTCATTCGCCGCCTTTGCATCGCCGGCGCTGCGAGAGCTCGCGCTCGTGCAATGCCGGATCAAGCCGGCCCGGCTGCGCGCGCTGCTCGCGAAGCCGCTCGCGATCGCGCGGCTCGATCTCGGCTCGAACCAGCTCGGCGATGATGGCGCCGACATCCTCGCAAACACCGAGTCGCTGCCCGGGTTGCGCGAGCTCGACCTCGCCTCGACGCACATGTCGGTTGCCGCAATCGCGCGTTTGCTCACCGGCCCGGCACTGCACGGGCTCCGGCGCTGGAAGAGCGGGAACGACAAACACGGAGCGGCGCTCGGCACGGCATTGGCGCGCGGGCCGGAGACGCTCCGCTCGATCACCATCATTCGCGACCATGAGTTCGGCAGCGCCGGGCTGCAAGCATTCGCGCAACGCAGCAAGCTTCGCTTGCGCGAGCTCACGTTCCACGAATGCGGCATCGACGATTCCGGCGTCGCCGCGCTCGCGCGATCGGAGCAGATGAGCGAGCTCCGCGAGCTGCGGTTTCGCTCCAACCCGACCGGCCGCAAGTCGCTCGTCGCGATCGCGACATCGCCGCACCTCGCCCGACTGCGCACGCTCAAGATCGCGCAGGCCTACATCGATGCCGACGCGATCGAAGCGCTCGCGGCGAGCGTGCTCCGGATCGAGTCGCTCGATCTATGGGCGAACCCACGCATCGGTCCCAACGCGCTGGCGACGCTCGGCGCCGGTGAAGCGCTACGCGGCGTACGCGAGCTCGTGCTCGGCGGCCGCGGGAACGGCGGCGACGCCGCACTCGAAGCGCTCGCCGAGAGCGACTGGTTTCCAGCGCTCGACTCGCTCTCGCTC